>NZ_JBKBVU010000023.1:0-28230 GCF_046289365.1 Caldimonas sp.
CCTGAACCCGCTGTCGGGCGGCGGCCTGCGCGGTCTGTTCTCCACCCACCCGGCCACCGAGGAGCGGGTGGCCCGTCTGCTCGAGATGGCCCGCCGCGGCGGCGTGTACCGCTGAGGCGGGGGCGGGGGGGGGCTCAAGTCCGGGCGCAGGCGGCCGATACCGTCGGGAACGGTCCCTGCGTTCCCCTGCCATGCGTACCCTGATTGCCCTGATGCTGTGGATGCCCGGCCTGCTCATGCTGGCGGGCTGCGACCAGCTCGGCATCGAGTCGGCGCAGGCCGTGGCCGAGCGCCGCGAAGCCGAGGGACGCGCCCTGGGCGGGGCCTGCCGCCATGCCGGGCGGGCCATCGAGGACTGCTACACCCTGAACCCCAAGGCCGACAAGGCGGCCATCTTCGCCGGCTGGCGCGAGATGAACGACTACATGGCCGAGAACAAGCTCACCGAAGTGCCGCCTCAGGTGCTCAACCCGCGTCACGCCCGGCTGCTGAACCCGGCCGACGGCGAGGCGGCCGAGCGCTGATCGGCGCACCTGTCGCTTGAATGTCAGCGGCGCTTTGCGGCATGCTGGGGCACGTTCCGGAGTGTCCATGGCCCGCCCTCATGCCCATCCCACCCGCCCACAGGACGAGTTCGCGCAATGGTGCGTGGAACTGCTGCAGACGCTGGGCCCGTGCACGGCGCGCCGCATGTTCGGCGGCCACGGTCTGTTCCTGGACGGCCTGATGGTGGGTCTGATCGCCGACGAGCGCCTGTACCTCAAGGCCGATGCCCAAGCCCGTGCCGCCTGGCAGGCCGCCGGCAGCGAACCTTTCGTCTACGAAGGGGGCGGCCGGCGGGTCGAGATGAGTTACTGGAGTGCCCCGCCCGAGGCCATGGACGGCCCGGCGCAGATGGCGCCCTGGGCGCGGCTGGCGCTGGAGGCGGCGCTGCGCTCGCGGGCCCAGGCGGCCAGCCGCCCCAGGACGCGGGCCGCCGCGTCGGCGCCGAAGGCCAAGGCGGCCCAGACGTCGCGCCCCCGCCGCGGCTGAGCCAGCGGCTGCCAGTGCAGCTGGGCACATCCCTGCGGGTGCCAGGTCTCGACGACGACCTCCTGCCCGGCCTCCAGCCACAAGCGCTCGCCCGGCGAGAGCACCCAGTCGGGCCCGCCTCCGGTGTGGGTGATCCACACCGTGGCGCCGCGCACCTGCAGGTGCCCGGCGGCCGGTGCACGCCAGCGCGCCGCCCGCGCGGCGGGGCCCAGGGCCGTGGATTGGTGCGTGGCTTGCATGAGTGCGTGAACCATGATGAACTCCGGCTGTGGCGTGTCTGTGCTGCAAGATTAGGTGGATCGGTGCAGCCGGTCCAATGAGAAGCCCGTCTCGGATTGATGCAGGATCATCATGAATAAGCTGCGCCACCGGCCGCTCGCCGTGGGGGCCTTGCGGGCCTTCGAGGCGGTCGCCCGCCATCTCAACTTCCGCGCCGCGGCCGAAGAGCTGTTCCTCACCCAGCCGGCCATCAGCCGGCAGATCCGGGGGCTGGAGGACGAGCTCGGGGCGGCGCTGTTCGTGCGCGGCACCCGCCATGTCGAGCTGACCAGCGCGGGCACGGCCTTGCTGCGCTCGGTCGTGCCGCTGCTGGACCGCCTGGATGCGACGGTGCGCCAGATCCGCCAGTCGCGGGGTCGGCGGGTCGTGGGCGTGACCACCTTCGCCTCCTTTGCCTCGCTGTGGCTCATCCCGCGGCTGGAGGCCTTCCAGCGCGAGCACCCGGACATCGACATCCGGGTCAGCGCCAGCGACAGCATGGTCGAGCCCGACGGCGACGAGATCGACGTGGCGCTGCGCTACTGCCCGCCGCAGCGCGGCACCGAGGGCTGGGTGCGGCTGTTCGGCGAGGTGATGACCCCGGTGGTCAGCCCTTGGCTGCTCGAGCGGGCCCGCAGCGGTCAGGGGCCCGGCCTGCAGCGGCCGGCCGACCTGGCCCGGCACACACTGCTGGAGGAATTCGACAACCGCCTCGATGTCGAGCACATGAGCTGGCGGCATTGGCTCGCCCGCCATGGCCTGGGCGAACTGGAGCCTAAGCGCTGGCTCTATTTCAACTACACCTTCCAGCAGGTGCAGGCGGCGCTCACCGGCCAGGGGGTGGCGCTGGCGCGGTTGCCGCTGGTGGCCGAGGCGCTGCGCACGGGCGAACTGGTCGAGCCCTTTGCCGACTGCGCCGAACGGCTCGACAGTGCCCATGCCTATTGGCTCATCGCGCCGGCTGCCGCCCGGCAGCGTCCCGAGGTGGCGCAGTTCTGCCGCTGGATCGAGGCGGAGGCCGCACGCACTCGTCAGGCGGTCGGCGAGGCGAGCGCCGGCGAGGCCGACTGAACCACCCGGCCGCCGCCCCCCCGTTCCTGTCAGGGGGCGAGCACCTCGTTCTCGGTGACCACGATCGTCAGCGGGTGGTCATGGGCCCGAGGCTCGAGGGCGACCTCGCTGCCGGCAAAGGCCACGCCCACGGCGGTCACGCCCGGGTGGGCGGCCAGCCAGCGGTCGAAGTAGCCGCCGCCATAGCCCAGCCGGTAGCCCTCGCGACTGTAGCCCACGCAGGGCACCAGCACCACGTCGGGCACGACCTCGGCGCCGGCGGTGCTGGGAATGCCGCATTCGTCGGCGAGGGCCGGGGGGCTGCGTCCGTCCCAGCGGTGGTAGACCATCGCGGGGGGGCTGCGGCGCGCAAAAGGCAAGGCCAGCCCCGGGGCGAGCGCGGGCATGTCGTCTCCCCATGCGGCCGGTGCGTTAAATTCGGACCGGACCGGCCAATACAGCCCCAGCACCTGCGGCTCCAGCACGGCGAGCACTTCTCGCAGGCGCCGTCCCAGGGCCTGATGGGCCGCCGGACCTGCAGGGGAGGCCACGAAGCGCTCGCGCGCTTCGAGCAGTTGCTGGCGCAACGTGGCCCGGTCGAGGGACCCCGACTCCGTGATCCAAGGCATCTGCTTGATGAGATTTCTTCCAAAGGACTTCGATTATCGGCGCGCCCTGTGCGTGCTGGCCGCCGCCGTGCTCACGGGCTGCGCCTGGACGCCCTCGAACGCACAGGGGGCGGCCGACCTGGCGGTGCAGGCGCGTGAGGCCCATGCGCGCAAGGACTCCGCCCGCCTGCAGGGCCTGCTGCGTTCGGCCCGTGCCCAGGACCACCCCCTGACCCCCTGGATCGACTACTGGGCGCTCAACCTGCGTCTGGGCGAGGCCAGCGCCGGCGAGCTGGCCGAGTTCTATGCCCGCTGGAGCGGCACCTACGTCGAGGACCGGCTGCGCAACGACTGGCTGCTCGAGCTGGGCCGCCGCGGCGACTGGGCGCAGATGGCCGCCGAGCTGCCGCATTTGCGCATGCGCGACGACCGCGAGCTCCACTGCTACGAACAGATCCTGCGCCACCGCGAGGGCCATCCGCGCGAAGCGCTGCGCGAAGCGGCCCGCGCGGCCTGGTATGCCCAGCGCGAGGCCGACGTGGGCTGCGCCACGATGGCTTCGCAACTCCATGCGGCCGGAGTGCTCACGGCCGACGATGTCTGGCGCAAGGCCCGTCTGGCCACCGACCAGAACCGCCCGCGGGCCGCGCGCCAGGCGCTGGAGCTGATCGGCGCCTCGGCCGTCATCAACTTCAACGAGCTCCTCGAGAACCCGGCCCGCTACGTGGTGCGCGCCGGCCGCACCGACCGGCGCGAGGCGGCCGAGCTGACCGCGCTGGCGCTGATCCGCCTGGGGGCCAACGACCCGGACCTGGCCGTCACCCAGATGCGCGACCGCTGGGCGGCCTGGCTGCCCGACGACCTGGCGTCCTGGGTGTGGGCCAGCATCGGCCGCCAGGCCGCCATCCGCCTGCAGCCCGAGGCGGCCGATCACTACCAGCGCGCGGCGCGCAAGGCCGACGAGCGCTCCTGGTCGGACGAGATGCTGGTATGGAAGGCCCGCGCCGCGCTGCGCGCCGGCCGCTGGCCGCAGGTGCTGCAGGCCATCGAGGCCCTGTCGGCGTCTGAGCAGCGCGATCCGGCCTGGATGTACTGGAAGGCCCGTGCCCTGCGCGAGCTGGCCCGCGAATCGGCCCAGGCCGAGACCTTGCGCGCCCAGGCCCACGCGCTGCTGGAGACGCTGGCCGGCCAGTATCACTTCTACGGCCAACTGGCGGCCGAGGCGCTGGACCGGCCGCATCCGCTGCCGTCCCCGCCGGCCCCGTTGACGGCCGAGGAACGTGCACGGGCGCAGGCCCACCCCGGGTTGCAGCGGGCGCTGCGGCTCATCGAGCTGGGCTTGCGCAGCGAGGGCGTGCGCGAGTGGAACTGGACCTTGAGCTTCGGCGGCCCAGGGCGCATGGGCGACCGCGACCTGCTGGCAGCCGCCCAACTGGCCTGCGACCGCGAGGTCTGGGACCGCTGCATCAACACCAGCGAGCGCACCCAGGCCGAGGTCAGCTTCGAGCAGCGTTTCCCGATGCCCTTTCGCCGCGAGGTGGTGCTCAAGGCGCGCGAGGTGGGCGTGGATCCGGCCGTGGTCTATGGGCTGATCCGCCAGGAGTCTCGCTTTATCCTGGATGCGCGCTCGCACGTCGGCGCCTCGGGGCTGATGCAGCTCATGCCGGCCACCGCGCGCTGGACGGCCCGCCAGATCGGCCTGAACTACCAGCCCTCGATGATCAACGACCGCGAGATCAACCTCCTGCTCGGGATGAGCTACCTCAAGCTCGTGATCGAGGACCAGGGCTCGCTGGCGCTGGGGGCGGCGGCCTACAACGCCGGACCGGGCCGCCCGCGACGCTGGCGCGAGGGGCCGGTGCTCGAGGCCGCCATCTGGATCGAGAACATCCCCTTCAACGAAACCCGGGACTACGTCAAGAAGGTCTTGGCCAATGCCACCTACTATGACGCGCTGCTGCACGGGCGAGCACCCCGGCTGCGCGACCGCCTGGAGCGCAGCATCGGGCCTCGGGCCCCCGATGCGCCGGCCGCCCGGGCCGATCTGCCCTGACTGCCATGTGGGTTCGACGCACCATGAACAAGATCCTCATCCTCGGCGGCACCGGCTTCGTCGGCCGCCACCTGTGCGAACGCCTGGTCGACCGCAACGGCGGTGGCGGCGGGCTCCTGCGTGTGCCCAGCCGCCGGCCGGCACGTGCCAAGCACATCCAGATGCTGCCCACCGTGGAGCTGGTCCAGGCCAATGTGCACGACCCGGTCCAATTGCGCCGTCTGGTGGCCGGTTGTGATGCGGTCATCAACCTCGTGGCCATCCTGCATGGCCGGGCGGCCGAGTTCGACCAGGTGCATGTGGCACTGCCGCGCCAGTTGGCCCAGGTGTGCGCCGAGCAGGGTGTGCGCCGGCTGCTGCATGTCAGCGCCCTGGGGGTGGGCGAGGGTTCGTCCTCGCACTACCTGCGCAGCAAGACCGAGGGCGAGGCGGTGCTGCGTGCGCAGCCCGGGCTGGAGCTCACGGTGCTGCGGCCTTCGGTGATCTTCGGGGCCGAGGACCGTTTCCTCAACCTTTTTGCCGCGCTGCAGCGCTGCTTCCCCGTGCTGCCGCTGGCGGGGGCTCAGGCCCGGTTCCAGCCGGTGTGGGTGGGCGATGTGGCCCAGGCCTTGGTCAACGCGCTGGACCGCCCCGACACGATCGGTCAGACCTACGAATGCGCCGGGCCTCAGGTCTACACCCTGGCCGAGCTGGTGCGCCTGGCCGGCGAGCTGTCGGGCCACCCCCGGCCCATCGTGCCGCTGCCCGAGGTGCTGGGCCGGCTGCAGGCCCTGGCGCTGGAGTGCCTGCCGGGCGAACCCCTGATGAGCCGCGACAACATCGCGTCGATGCGCGTGCCCAACGTGGCCAGCGGCCGCCTGCCGGGCCTGCAGGCCCTGGGCATCACCCCGGTGGACCTGCCTTCGGTGGCGGCCGGCTATCTGGGCGGACGTGAGCCGCGCAGCCGCTACCAGCAGTTCCGCGCCTTCGCGCGCCGCGGCTGACCCTCGGCGTGCGGCATCCATCCGATGCAAGGATTGCATTGGCGCCGCGGGCCAGGCGGCCCTAGCATGCAGGGCGGACCGTGGAGGCCCTCATGCTGCAACTCGTCATCGGCAACAAGAACTACTCGTCCTGGTCTCTGCGCGGCTGGCTGATGCTTGCGCACTTCGGCATTCCTTTCGAGGAAGTCAAGCTGCGGCTGAGCTTGGCCGAGGGTTCCGAGTTCAAGCAGCGCCTGGCCGCGCTCACCCCCACCGGGCAGGTGCCGGTGCTGGTCGATGGCGATCTGGCGGTCTGGGACACCCTGGCCATTGCCGAGTATCTGGCCGAGACCCATCCCGAGCGGCGCATGTGGCCTGCCGAGCGCCGTCAGCGGGCCCGGGCCCGCAGCCTGTGCGCCGAGATGCATGCGGGCTTTTCGGCCCTGCGCAGCCACTGCCCGATGAACCTCGAGGCCGAGCTGTCGGCCGTGGGCGCCGAGCTGATGCGCACCCGAGCCGAGGTCGTGCGCGACCTGCAGCGCATCGTGCAGATGTGGACCGGCCAGTTCCAGGCCCATGGCGGCCCGTACCTCTTCGGGGACGAGGTGACGATCCCCGATCTCTACTTCGCCCCGGTGTGCACCCGCATCCGCACCTACGGCCTGCCCGTGCCGCCGGCGGTGTCGGCCTACATCGAACGCATCGATGCCCTGCCGGCCATGCAGGCCTGGGTGGCCGAGGCCTTGGCCGAGCAGGATTTCCTCGACTTCGACGAGCCGTACCGCAAGAGCCGCGCCGGCTGAACCCGGCCCGCTACACTTGCCGGCCATGAAGGTCTACATGGTCGGAGGCGCCGTGCGGGACCGGCTGCTCGGCCTGCCGGTCAGCGACCGCGACTGGGTGGTGGTGGGCGCCACCCCCGAGGCCATGATCGCCGCGGGCTTCACGCCCGTGGGGCGCGATTTCCCGGTCTTCCTGCATCCCCAGACGCACGAGGAATACGCGCTGGCGCGCACCGAGCGCAAGACCGGCCGCGGCTACCACGGCTTTTCGTTCCACACCGCCCCGGATGTGACGCTGGAGCAGGATCTCCAGCGCCGCGACCTGACGATCAATGCCATCGCCGAGGACGAGGACGGCCGCCTGATCGACCCCTTCGGCGGCGTGCGCGATCTGCAAGACCAGGTGCTGCGCCATGTCTCGCCCGCTTTCGCCGAGGACCCGGTGCGCATCCTGCGCGTGGCGCGCTTTGCGGCCCGCTTCACCGGGTTCAGTGTGGCCGCCGAGACCTTGGTGCTGATGCGCCGGATGGTCGAGCACGGCGAGGCCGACCATCTGGTGCCCGAGCGGGTGTGGCAGGAGCTCTCGCGCGGGCTGATGGAGAACAAGCCCTCGCGTATGTTCGAGGTGCTGCGCCAGTGCGGGGCGCTGGCGCGCATCTTGCCCGAGGTGGACCGTCTGTGGGGCGTGCCCCAGCGCGCCGAATACCACCCCGAGGTGGACACCGGCATGCACCTGATGCTGGTGCTGGACATGGCCGCACGGCTGAAGGCCCCGCTGCCGGTGCGCTTTGCCTGCCTGATGCACGACCTGGGCAAGGGCACCACGCCGCCGGAGCTGCTGCCGCGCCACATCGGGCACGAGCAGCGTAGCGTGGGCCTGCTGCGTGAGGTCTGCCAGCGCTTGCGCGTGCCCACTGAATGCCGGGAGATGGCCGAAGTGGTGGCACGCGAACACGGGCACGTCCACCGCGCCGGCGAGCTGGGCGCGGCCGCCCTGGTGCGCCTGCTCGAGCGCTGCGACGCTTTCCGCAAGCCCGAGCGCTTCGACGGGATCGTGCTGGCCTGCGAATGCGATGCCCGCGGCCGGCTGGGCCTGGGTGAGCAGGACTACCCCCAGGGCGACCTGTTGCGCCACGCGCTGCGCGCCGCCCAGGGGGTGGACACCGGCGAGATCGCCCGGCAGGCCCAGGCCCGCGGCCTGAGCGGGTCGCGCATCGCCGGGCTCATCCACGACTCCCGGGTGCGTGCGGTGGCCCAGGCCCTCTGAGGCCCGGGCGTGAGTGCCGCCGGCAGGGGGGGGGGCGATACCCGAGTCGCCGCCGGGGCTGGCGCTGCGGTACGATCATGATGGCTTTGGCCGCGCGGTGGGCCCGATGCAGGGGGTGTGCGATGAGGATGGCGCAGGTGATCCGGCGGCACGGCTTTCGCAAGTGGTATGAGCGCGAACTCATCCAGAGCCACCTCCACCTCGTGTTGCTGCTGCTGGCCACGCTGGGCCTGCTGGGCAGCGCCGAGGCCTACGAGCGCGGCGCGCCTGCGCTGGAGCAGGTGTGGATCGGGCTGTGCGCCGCCGCCAGTGCGGTGATCGGGCTGTGGGCCCTGAGGCGTTACCTCTATTTGCTGATGCATGCCGAGCAGGTGGCCCACCAGGCCCAGTGCCCGGCCTGCCAGACCTATGCCCGCTGGACCCTGGTCGACGAGGACGAGGGCCGCCAGCGCCTGCAGGTGCAATGCCGCCAGTGCAGCCACCGCTGGCACATCGACTGCTGAGTGCCCCGCCCGACCGGGCTCACGAGGAGGCCAGCACGCGCCGAAGCTGGATCGCCTCGGCCAGGTGGGCCACAGCGAGGGTGTCGGCGCCGGCCAGGTCGGCGATGCTGCGGGCGAGCTTGAGCACCCGGTGCAGGCTGCGGGCCGACCAGCCCAGCCGGGCGGCGGCGGCTTGCAGGAAGTGCTGGGCGCCGTCGTCGAGCCGGCAGTGCGCATCGATCTGCGCCCCCTGGAGCTGGGCGTTCGCGCAGCCCTGGCGGGCCATCTGGCGTTGCCGGGCCCGGGCCACGCGCTCGGCCACCGCGGCGCTGGGCTCGCCCTCGGGCAGGCGCAGCAGCTCCTCGTGCGGCACGCTGGCCACTTCCACCTGGATGTCGATGCGATCCAGCAGCGGCCCGCTGAGCCGGCCCTGGTAACGCGCCACGGCCTCGGGGCTGCAGCGGCAGGGCCGCACGCGCGAGCCCAGGTAGCCGCAGGGGCAGGGGTTCATCGCGGCGACGAGCTGGAAGCGTGCCGGGAACTCGGCCTGCCGGGCTGCGCGCGAGATGGTGATCTGGCCGGTCTCCAGCGGTTCGCGCAGGACTTCCAGCGCCGCGCGCGGGAACTCGGGCAACTCGTCGAGGAAGAGCACGCCCTGATGGGCCAGTGAAATCTCCCCCGGCCGCGGTGGCGAGCCGCCGCCGGCCAGGGCCACTGGCGAGGCGCTGTGATGAGGTGTGCGCAGCACGCGCTGGCGCCAGCGCGAGGGATCGAAGGCGCCCACCAGGCTGAGCACCGCGGCCGATTCCAGCGCCGCCTCGGTGTCCAGCGGCGGCAGCAGGCCGGGCAAGCGCTGGGCGAGCATGGACTTGCCGGTGCCCGGCGGGCCCACCATCAGCACGCTGTGGCCACCGGCCGCAGCGATCTCCAGCGCCCGTTTCGGACCGGCCTGACCCTTGACCTCGCGCAGGTCAGGGCCGGCGGCGGCCTCGGCCTGTGGCCGTTCGCACACCCGCACCCAGCCGGGTGGGGCCGGGCCGTCCGCGGTGGGCGGCTGCAGCGACTGCACCACGTCCAGCAGGTGCCGTGCACCGTAGACGGTGGTGCCTTCGACCAGCGAGGCCTCGCGGGCGCTGTCCAGCGGCAGCACCATCGCGCGCGCGCTCCCCTGGCGGCGCAGCGCCAGGCTCATCGCCAGGGCGCCGCGCACGGCCCGCAGATCGCCGGCCAGCGACAGCTCACCGGCGAATTCATAGCCGTCCAGGGCCGCGGCGGGGATCTGGCCCTGCGCGGCCAGGATGCCCAGCGCAATGGGCAGATCGAAGCGGCCGGATTCCTTGGGCAGGTCGGCCGGCGCCAAGTTGACGGTGATGCGCTTGTTGTGGGGGAAATCCAGCCCGCTGTTGAGCAGCGCGGCGCGTACGCGCTCACGGGCTTCCTTGACTTCGGTGTCGGCCAGACCCACCAGCGTGAAGCTGGGCAGGCCGTTGGCCAGGTGCACCTCGACGGTGACGGGCGGCGCCTGCAAGGCAGCCAGCGCCCGGCTGTGGATCACGGCCAGTGACATGGAAGGAGATCCTCCTGAACATCATTCTTCTGAAGGACGCGCCCGGGGCGCTCCAGCCCGCATTGTGCCGTTCGCGCCCGCGACGGCTCCCGGCCCGGGCCCCCATGGGCATGGGGATGCGCACAGGTCTGGTGCATCGACCTGGGGTGCACCGCAGGCGTGCGCCGTCCGGGCGATAGGGGAGCGCGATGCGCTGTCATGGGGCGGCCCGGCCCGGCCTTGCGGTGGCACGCTTCCTGCTGACCTGCGCTCGGAACCCGTTCTTCATCCCACCAGGAGTCACGTCCATGTCCCGCAAAACCCTGCTCGCGCTCGCCCTGGCCTCCTCCGTGCTCGCCGCTCCGGCGATGGCCGAGGGCGTGGCCACCAACTTCAGCCTGACCACCAACTACAAGTTCCGCGGCCAGGACCAGACCGACAACAAGCCGGCCGTCCAGGGCGGCTTCGACTACAGCCTGGGCGGCTTTTATGTCGGCAACTGGAACTCGAGCATCAGCTTTGCCAACGGCATCGAGATGGATGTCTACGGCGGCTACAAGGGGGAGGTGGCCGGCCTGGGCTATGACGTGGGGGTGCTGCAGTACGTCTACCCCGGCCTGTCCGATGCCAACACCACCGAGATCTACGGTGGCCTGAGCTACGGCGCGTTCGCGTTCAAGTACTCGCACACCGTCTCCGACGAGTACTTCGCCGTGCCCGACAGCCGCAACACCGGCTACTTCGCGCTGTCGGCCAATGTGCCGGTGATCGACAAGCTCACGCTCAACGCCGCGCTGGGCTACACGCTGTGGGCCAGCGATGCCGCGCCGCCCGACTACTACGACTACAAGCTGGGCGCCACCTACGACCTGGGCTCGGGCTTCTCGCTGGGCGGCCACGTGGTGGGCGCCAACAAGAAGAACTTCTACGGCGACATCAACAAGGCCCGTTTCATCCTCACGTTGACCAAGGCCATGTGAACCGCGGGTGCCCGGTCGGGAGCGGGCACCGTCCATTCCACTTTCAAAAGGAGCAAGCCATGAAGATGGTGACTGCCATCGTCAAGCCCTTCAAGCTGGACGAAGTGCGTGAAGCCCTCAGCGCCATCGGGGTGCAAGGCATCACGGTGACCGAGGTCAAGGGCTTCGGCCGCCAGAAGGGTCACACCGAGCTGTACCGCGGGGCGGAGTACGTCGTCGACTTCCTGCCCAAGGTGAAGATCGAGGCGGCGGTGGACGATGCCATCGTCGACCGCGTCATCGAGGCCATCGAAGGCGCGGCCCGCACCGGCAAGATCGGTGACGGGAAGATCTTCGTGTCCGCCCTCGAGCAGGTGGTGCGCATCCGCACCGGCGAGACGGGCAAGGACGCCCTGTGACCCTTCCGACCCAGAGAGACAACCCATGAAGAAACTGCTTGCCATCCTGGCGTTCGGTCTGTCGGCCCTCGGGGTCGTGGACGTCGCCCTCGCGCAGGACGCCGCCGCCTCGGCGCCTGCGGTCACCGAAGCGGCCGCGCCGGCCGCCGCCCCCGCCGCACCGGCGCCGGCCCCCGCCGAAGCCGCCCCGACGCCCACCGTGAACAAGGGCGACGTGGCCTGGATGCTGACGGCGACCATGCTGGTCATCCTGATGACCATCCCCGGCCTGGCGCTGTTCTACGGCGGCCTGGTGCGCGCCAAGAACATGCTGTCGGTGCTGATGCAGGTCTTCGCGATCTTTTCGCTGGTCACGGTGCTGTGGGTGATCTACGGCTACAGCCTGGCCTTCGGCGGTGGCGGCGCGTTCATCGGCACGCTGGACAAGGTCTTCCTGATGGGAGTGACGCAGGAGTCCTTGGCCGACACCTTCTCTCCCGATGCCAAGCTGCCCGAGTACGTGTTCATTGCCTTCCAGAGCACGTTTGCCGCCATCACCTGCGCGCTGATCGTCGGGGCCTTTGCCGAGCGCATCAAGTTCTCGGCGGTGCTGCTGTTCACGGTGCTGTGGTTCACCTTCAGCTACCTGCCCATCGCCCACATGGTGTGGTACTCGGAGGGTCTACTGTTCAAGGACGGCGCGCTGGACTTCGCCGGCGGCACCGTGGTGCACATCAACGCCGGTGTGGCCGCGCTGGTGGGCGCTTACATGGTGGGCAAGCGCATCGGCTTTGGCAAGGAGGCCATGCCCCCGCATTCGCTGACGCTGACCATGGTGGGCGCCTCGCTGCTGTGGGTGGGCTGGTTCGGCTTCAACGCCGGTTCCGCGCTGGAAGCCAATGCCAACGCCTCGCTGGCCTTCATCAACACCATCGTGGCCACCGGTGCGGCCACCCTGGCCTGGTGCATCGGTGAAGGCTTGGCCAAGGGCAAGGCGTCGATGCTGGGCGCCGCCTCGGGCGCGGTGTCGGGGCTGGTGGCCATCACCCCGGCCGCCGGTCTGGTGGGCCCGATGGGCGCCATCGTCCTGGGCCTGATCGCCGGCTTCGTGTGCCTGTGGGGCGTGAACGGCCTCAAGCGCATGCTGGGCGCCGACGACGCGCTGGACGTGTTCGGCGTGCATGGCGTGGGCGGCATCGTGGGGGCCTTGCTGACCGGCGTGTTTACCGCCCCCGGCCTGGGCGGCACCGGCGCCGAGGACTTCTCGATCGCCTCGCAGGTGTGGATCCAGGCCAAAGGCGTGCTGCTGACCATCGTCTGGTCGGGCGTGGTGGCGATCATTGCCTACAAGATCGTCGATCTCGTCATCGGCCTGCGCGTGCCCGAAGAGGAGGAGCGCGAGGGCCTGGACATCGCCTCGCACGGCGAGACGGCCTACAGCAAGTAAGCGACTGCTCGCGCCCAGGGCGCCAGCCATCCAGGGCCTCCTGCGGGAGGCCCTTTTTCTTGCGTCCGGCCTCTTGCAGCGCAGCAGGTCCGTCCCCAATTCCCTAGAATCCCCAGTCCGGCCCTCGGGCATTTCACGCACAGGCACCGCGCGCATGGTCCCCCATCTCATCACGGCCCTCACCGGCCCGATCAACGAGCTCGAGCAACGCATCCTGGAGTCCATGCCGGCCATCGAGCGATGGTTCCGCCTTGAGTGGATGGAGCACACGCCTCCGTTCTACACCTCGGTGGACGTGCGCAATGCCGGCTTCAAGCTGGCGCCGGTGGACACCAATCTCTTCCCGGCCGGATGGAACAACCTCACCGAGGAAATGCTGCCGCTGGCCGTGCAGGCGGCCATGGCGGCGATCGAGAAGATCTGTCCCGAGGCCAAGAACCTGCTGCTGCTGCCGGAGAAGCACACCCGCAACACGTTTTACCTGATGGCTGTGAAGCGGCTGATGCAGATCTTCACCCAGGCCGGCTTGAACGTGCGCCTGGGCACGTTGGACGAGGAGATCAAGGAGCCCACGACGCTCAACCTGCCCGACGGCAGCACCCTGACGTTGGAGCCGCTGCTGCGCACCAAGCGTCGCCTGGGCCTGAAGGACTTCGACCCCTGCACCATCCTGCTCAACAACGACCTCTCGGCCGGACTGCCGCCGGTGCTCGAAGGCCTGCACGAGCAGTACCTGCTGCCGCCGCTGCACGCGGGCTGGGCGGTGCGGCGCAAGTCCAACCACTTCAACGCCTACGAGGAAGTGGCCAAGAAGTTCGCCAAGCTGCTGGGCATGGATCCCTGGCTGATCAACCCGATGTACGCCCAGTGCGGCAAGGTCAACTTCCACGAGGGCGATGGCCTGGACTGCCTGCAAAGCCACGCCGATGCGCTGCTGGGCAAAATCCGTCGCAAGTACAAGGAGTACGGCATCCAGGAAAAGCCTTTCCTGATCGTGAAGGCCGATGCCGGCACCTATGGCATGGGTATCATGACGGTGCGCGACGCCAAGGATTTGACCGAGCTGAACCGCAAGACGCGCAACAAGATGAGCGTCATCAAGGACGGCCAGTCGGTCAGCGAAGTGCTCATCCAGGAAGGCGTGCCCACCTACGAGCGCATCAACGAGGCCGTGGCCGAGCCGGTGGTCTACATGATCGACCGCTATGTGGTGGGCGGCTTCTACCGTGTACACGCCGAACGCGGCATCGATGAGAACCTGAACTCGCCCGGGGCCAGCTTCGTCCCGCTGGCTTTTGCCGAATCGTCCCACCTGCCGCGTCCGGGCGAGAAGCCCGGCGCCAGCGCGCCCAACCGCTTCTACATGTACGGCGTGATCGCACGGCTGGCGATGCTGGCGGCGAGCTACGAGCTGGAAGCGACTGATCCGAACGCCGAGACCTACGACTGAACGCGCCTGCCGGGGCGAGTCGTTGCTGCATCGCAACAAGCCCCGGTGACGATGCGCGGGTGGCGGCGCACAATCCGCGTCCTGTCCCTGCGTCCGGCAAGCGCCTGTGTCGTCCCCTTCCTCCCCTTCTGCGCCGGTTCCGCTGGCGGCCCTGACCCTGGGCGCCATCGGCGTGGTCTATGGCGACATCGGCACCAGCCCGCTGTACGCCCTCAAGGAGGCGTTCACTCACGGGCAGCTTGCCGTCACGCCCGGCAACGTGCTGGGCATCCTCTCGCTGATGTTCTGGACGATCACCGTGATCGTCTCGCTGAAGTACGTGACGCTGATCCTGCGGGCCGACAACCATGGCGAAGGCGGCCTGGTGGCGCTGCTGGCGCTGGCCTCGCAGGCGGTGAAGGACCGGCCCGTGCTGCGCCGGCGCCTGCTGCTGCTGGGCATTTTCGGCACGGCCATCTTCTTCGGCGACGGCGTCATCACGCCGGCGATTTCGGTGCTGTCGGCCGTCGAAGGTCTGGAGGTGGTCGCTCCCGGGCTGCATCCCTACGTCGTGCCGGTGACCGTGGTGGTGCTCACCGCGCTGTTCGCGGTGCAGCGGCATGGCACCGCCGCGGTGGGGCGCTGGTTCGGGCCCGTCACGGTGCTGTGGTTCCTGGTGCTGGCGGGGATGGGCGTGATGCACGTGGCGGCGCACCCGGCGGTGCTCCAGGCCCTGAGCCCGCACCATGCGCTGGCCTTCGTGCTGCACCATCCGGGGGTTGCCTTCGTGGCGCTGGGGGCCATCGTGCTGTGCGTGACCGGCGCCGAGGCGCTGTATGCCGACATGGGCCATTTCGGCCGGCGGCCCATCCGGCTGGCCTGGTTCGGCCTGGTGATGCCATCGCTTGTGATCAACTACTTCGGGCAGGGGGCGCTGCTGCTCACCCAGCCCGAGCATGTGAGCAACCCCTTCTATGGCATGGCGCCGCGCTGGGCCCTGCCGCCGCTGATCGTGCTGGCCACCTGTGCCACGGTCATCGCCTCGCAGGCTTTGATCTCGGCGGCCTTCTCGGTCACCAAGCAGGTGGTGCAGCTGGGCTATCTGCCACGGCTGCGCATCTTGCACACCTCAGCGCGTGCGGCCGGCCAGATCTACGTGCCCGCGGTCAACTGGGGCCTGTACCTGTTCATCGTGGCAGCCGTCATCGGCTTTGGTTCCAGCAGCGAGCTGGCGGCGGCCTATGGCATCGCGGTGACGATCGACATGCTCATCACCACGGTGATGACCTTCTTCGTGATCCGCTACGCCTGGCGCTATCCCTGGTGGCTGTGCGTGGGGGCCACGGCGTTGTTCTTTGCGGTCGACACCCTGTTCTTCGCGGCCACCGTGGCCAAGCTGTTCGACGGCGGCTGGTTCCCGGTGGTGATCGGCCTCGTGATGTTCACGCTGATGACCACCTGGCAGCGGGGCCGCTCGCTGCTGGGGCAGCGGCTGCGCAGCGAGGCCATCGAGCTGCCGGCCTTCCTGGAGGCCGTCTTTGCCAGCCCGCCCACGCGCGTGGAGGGCACGGCCGTGTTCCTCAGCGCCGAGACGGGGGTCACGCCCAATGCCTTGCTGCACAACCTCAAGCACAACAAGGTGCTGCACGAGACCAACCTGTTCGTGACGGTGCGCCATCATGAGGTGCCCTGGATCGGCTTCGACCGGCGCGTGGACGTGCAGCCGCTGGGGCACAACTGCTGGCAGGTGGTACTGCACTTCGGCTTCAAGAACGAGCCGGACGTGCCCGAGGCGCTGGCGCTGCTCAAGCCGATGGGCGTGCAGATCGACGAGATGAACACCAGCTACTTCCTGTCGCGCGAGATCGTGGTGCCTTCGCTGAGGTCGGGCATGGCCGGCTGGCGCGACAAGCTTTTTGCCAGCCTGCACCGCAACGCCTCGGCCGCGGCCGACTTCCTGCATCTGCCGGCCAACCGTGTCGTCGAGCTGGGCGCCAAGGTCGCGCTCTGACGCCCCGCGGCGCGGGCAGGTAGGCTTGCGGCGTTCGTCGTCTCCAACCCAGTGTCCCATGCGAGTCCTGCAAGATCTGTCCCTGTCGGCCACGGTGGCTGGTTTCGTCGCAGTGCTGGTGGGGTTCACCAGTTCGGTGGCCCTGGTGTTCCAGGCCGCTTCGGCGCTGGGCGCCACACCGGCGCAGACCACCTCCTGGATCTGGGCCCTGGGTCTGGGCATGGGCGCCACCAGCATCGTGCTGTCTTTGCGCTTTCGCCAGCCGGTGCTCACGGCCTGGTCCACGCCGGGCGCCGCCGTGCTGGCCACCGCGGCCACCGCCAACGGCGTGGGCATGGCCGAGGCCACCGGGGCCTTTATCGCCTGCGCGCTGCTGATCACGCTGTCGGGTGCCACGGGCCTGTTTGCGCGGGTGATGAACCGCATCCCCGGGGCGATTGCCTCGGCCCTGCTGGCCGGGGTGCTGGCGCGCTTTGGCATGGAGGCCTTCCTGGCGCTGCAGTCGCAGTTCGGCCTGGTGCTGGCCATGCTCGTGGCCTACCTGCTCGGACGGCGCGGGTGGCCGCGCTATGCGGTGCCCGGCGTGCTGGTCGTGGGTATCGTGGGAGCGTCGGCGCTGGGCGAGCTGCGCTGGTCGGCGGTGCAGTGGTCGCTGGCCTGGCCGGTGTGGACCACGCCGCAGTTCACGCTCGCCGGCTTCATCGGCGTGGCCCTGCCGCTGTTCGTGGTGACCATGGCCTCGCAGAACCTGCCCGGGGTGGCGGCCCTGCGCGCGGCGGGCTATGACACGCCGGTGTCGCCGCTGATCACTTGGACAGGTCTGGCCACGCTGGTGCTCGCGCCCTTCGGGGCCTATGCGTTGAACCTGGCGGCCATCACCGCGGCGATCTGCATGAGCCCCGAGGCCCATGCCGATCCGCGTCGCCGCTACATGGCCGCGGTGGCGGCCGGGGTGTTCTACCTCCTGGTGGGCCTGGTCGGCGGCGCGGTGGTCGGGCTGCTGGCGGCCTTCCCGAAGGAGCTCGTGCTGGCCGTCGCCGGCCTGGCCCTGCTGGGCACCATCGGCACGGGACTGGCCGCGGCCCTGAAGGACGAACGCCACCGCGAGGCCGCGCTGATCACCTTCCTGGTCACCCTGTCGGGCCTGACGCTGTGGGGCGTGGGCTCTGCCTTCTGGGGGGTGGTGGCGGGTCTGCTGGCCCTGCTGGTGTCTCGTGCGGCGATCCGGCGCTAGCGCACGAAGCGCCCGCCGTCGGCCACCTGGACCAGCTCGACGAAGCGCGAGCCGGTCAGGCCGTCGATCGTGTAGTCGATGTCCATGCCGCCCACGCGCCACTTCATGGCCTGCAGCACGGCATGCAGGCGGGGGCGTGTGGGGTTCGGCCCGGCCCGGCGAAGGGCCTCGATCATCACCCGCGCGTTGAGGTAGCCCTCGAAGGTGTAGTAGTCGAGCGGCAGCTTGGCGGCCTGCGCCAGCTTCTGGTACTCGCGCACATCGGGCTCCACCACGCCCCAGGGATAGGGCACCACCTGTGCGATGGCCAGGCCGCGTGCGCGCTCACCGGCCACCTTGGCGGTGAGGGTGCCCGAGACGATGGACATGCCATAGAAGCTGGGCTTGCTGCCGGCGTCCCACATCGCCTTGATCAAGGTACCGGGCAGGGTCCCGCCGAGGTACATGACCACGGCTTGCGGCTGCTGCGCCGCCAGCTGGCCTGCACCGGCGGCCACGTTGCTCGCATCGCCGGCAAAGGCGGCGCTGGCCACCGGCTTGCCGCCCTGCGCCGCCATGGCCGCCGTCACGGCGTCGAGCGCTTCCTTGCCGCCCGGGTTGTCCAGGTAGGCCACGGCGATCCGGGTGATGCCGATGGTGGTGAGGTGCTGGACGAGCGCCTGCGCCTCGCGGCCCGTGCCGGCCCGGATGAAGTAGGCGCTCCCGCGCACCCGCTCGCGTGCGGCATCGGCCACGGCATAGCCCCCCACGGCGGGGGCCCCGCTCTCCTTGAGCACGGAGGCGGCCGCCGCCGTGGTGCCCGAACCGACACAGCCGAAGAAGGCCAGGGCGCCGTGCTCGTCGAGCAGACGACGGTAGTTGCTCACCGCGAGGTCGGGCTTGAGCTCGTCGTCCAGCGACACCAGCCGGATGCGACGCCCGGCCACGCCGCCCTGCGCATTGACATGGTCGAACGCGAGCCGGGCACCGTTCAGCAGGGAGACGATGGGCCCACCCAGCGGGCCGGTCAGGATGCCGGTCTGCCCGAGCACGAGTTCGTTCGAACTCTGAACCATTTCCCGACCAGTCTGTGCATGGACGGAAGCACCAAAAGCGCTGGATGCTGCGAATGTGAGGAGGGTTCTGCGGCGCATGGATGTCAACTTCCCGGGATCAACAGTTAAAAGTAGTAACTAAAAAGAAGTGTCAGCTCCCATGGCCGCCGCGATGGCTGGGGACAACCCGTAGAGGGGCCGGCAGGATCGCGCCGAAGGTGCAAAACTACCGGTCCGACCCCTTTGCACCCCACCCCGATGAAGCTCCTTTTCGTTGCCGACCCGCTCGACCAGTTCAAGACCTACAAGGACAGCACCTACGCGATGATGCGCGAGGCGGCCTCGCGCGGACACCGGCTGGCGGCCTGCGAGCCGCGCCACCTGTCCTGGCGCAGCGGCGGCCGCGTGACCGCGCTGGTGCGCGACCTGCGCCTGACGGGCCAGGTGGGCGATGCCGGCACACCTTGGTACGAGGCCGCCCCGGCCGTCCCCAGGGCCCTGGCCGAGTTCGATGCCGTGCTGATGCGCAAGGATCCGCCCTTCGATGGCGAGTACTTCTACGCGACCCACCTGCTCGAGCAGGCCGAGCGCGAAGGGGCCCGGGTCGTCAACCGCCCCCGCGCGCTGCGCGACCACCCCGAGAAGCTGGCGGTGATGGAGTTTGCGCAGTTCGTCACGCCCACGCTGGTGACGCGAGACGCCGAGGACATCCGCCGCTTCCATGCCGAGCACCGCGAGATCATCCTCAAGCCCCTGGACGGCATGGGCGGCATGGGCATCTTCCGCGTCGGCCCCGACGGCCTGAACCTGGGCAGCATCACCGAGACGCTGAACGCCCATGGCCAGCGTACGGTGATGGTCCAGCGTTTCATCCCCGAGATCGCGGCTGGCGATAAGCGGGTGCTGATCATCGATGGCGAGCCCGTGCCCTATGTGCTGGCGCGCATCCCCCAGGGCAGCGAGATCCGCGGCAACCTCGCCGCCGGCGGCAAGGGCGTGGCCCAGCCGCTGAGCGAACGCGACCGCGAGATCGCGCGCGAGATCGGTCGGGTGCTCGCCCCCCGCGGCCTGTTGCTGATCGGCCTGGACATCATCGGCGAGCGCGTCACCGAGATCAACGTGACCAGCCCCACCTGCTTCCAGGAGATCGAACAGCAGACGGGCTTCAACGTGGCCAAGGTGTTCGTCGATGCGCTGGAGCGGGTAGGCTAGGGGGACAGGCCTAGCCGCACCTGCGCCTCGCGCTCGCGCCCGGCGCGCCACAGCCGCAGCGTCACGGTGTCGCCCACCTGGTGGCGTTCCAGGGCTTCGAGCAGGCGGTCCAGTGTCGGCGTGGCCTTCCCGTCCAGGGCCAGGATCACGTCACCGGCCACCAGGCTGCCGTCGGGGGCGCGCGAGAAGGGCTGCACCCCGGCCTGTGCGGCCGGTCCGTCGGATGCCACATCGACCACCACCACGCCGGCTGGCAGCCCCAGGGCCTGTCCGAAACGCTCGGGCGCGGCGGAGATGCCCAGTGAGGGCCGGATGAAACGCCCGTCGCGGATCAGGCGCGGCACCACGCGGTTGACCTCGTCCACGGGAATGGCAAAACCGATGCCCGCGCTCGCCCCCGAGGGGCTGTAGATCGCGGTGTTCACGCCGATCAGCCGCCCGGCCGAGTCCAGCAGCGGGCCGCCTGAGTTGCCCGGATTGATCGCCGCATCGGTCTGGATCACGCCTCGGATGGGCCGGCGCGTGACCGACTCGATCTCGCGGTTGAGCGCGCTGACGATGCCGGTGGTCAGGGTCTGGTCCAACCCGAAAGGGTTGCCGATGGCATAGACCTTTTGGCCCACCTGCAGGCCCGCACTGTCACCGACCGGGATGGGCCGCAGCTTCTCGCGTGGGGCGTCGATGCGCAGCACGGCCAGGTCGCGGTCCGGAAAGGCCCCCACCAGGGCGGCCGGGTAGCTGCTTTGGTCGGCCAGGGTCACGCGGGCTGCATTGCCGCCTTGGATCACGTGAAAGTTCGTCACCACATGGCCGCGTTCGTCCCAGATGAAGCCCGTGCCGGTGCCGCGCGGCACCTGCAGGGCGTCCAGCGAGAACAGGCTGGTGGCCGTCTGCAGCGTGGTGATGTGCACCACCGAGGGCGAGACGGCCTGGAAGACCTCGATGTTGTTGCGCTCGTCGGCGGCCAGATCGCCGCGGGCCGTGACGGCGCGGGGCTCGGCCGGCGCCGCGGCGCTCGACTGGCCCGGTCGCCAGGACCACCACCAGGCCAGGCCCAGGGCCAGCAGCAGGATCAGGAATACGGTGGCGGTGGCGCCGCGCACGGGGCGATGTCGTTTCATGTCGATGCGATCGGAAGGAGGACGCAGGGCCGATTCTGCGCGAAAGCCGCTGCAGGCGCCGGCATCGCCACCCGCGGCCTCGGGTGGCCGCGGCCGAACGGATAATGCGCTGCACACCATGTCTCTACTCACACTCACCAATGCCCACCTGGCCTTCGGCCATGTGGCCCTGCTCGACGGTGCGGCACTGTCCGTCGAATCGAACGAACGCATCGGCCTGATCGGCCGCAACGGCACTGGCAAGTCCTCGCTGCTCAAGATACTGGCCGGGCTGGACAAGCCCGACGATGGCACGCTGCAGGTGCAGCAGGGGTTGCGCATCGCCTATGTGGCCCAGGAGCCGGTCTTTGCGCCCGGGATCTCCGTCTTCGAGGCGGTGGGCGAAGGCCTTGCCGAGGTGCGCGCGCTGCGCGAGCGCTACGAGGCCCATGCGCCGGGCGAGGATCTGGATGCCCTGCAGACGCGCATCGAGGCCCTGGACGGCTGGACCTGGGAGCAGCGTGTCGATGAGACGCTGCACCGCCTGCGGCTGGACCCCGATGCCCTGATCGACAGCCTGTCCGGCGGCAACCGCAAGCGCGTGGCGCTGGCGCGCGCCCTGGTGGCCCAGCCCGACGTGCTGCTGCTGGACGAACCCACCAACCACCTCGACCTCGACGCCATCGCCTGGCTGGAAGAACTGCTGCGCACCTTTCGCGGCGCGGTGGTGCTGGTCACCCACGACCGCGCTTTCCTCGATGGCGTGGCCACGCGCATCGTCGAGCTCGACCGCGGCGTGCTGCGCAGCTATCCCGGCCACTACACCGCCTACGAGCAGCTCAAAGCCCGGCAACTGGCCGATGAAGCCCTGGCCAACGCCCGTGCCGACAAGCTGCTGGCCCAGGAGGAGGTGTGGATCCGCAAAGGCGTGGAAGCCCGCCGCACCCGTAGCGTGGCCCGCATCGCGCGACTGGAGCGCCTGCGTGAGCAGCGCGCGCTGCGCCGCGACGCCGTGGGCCGCGTGCGTCTGGACGTGGACGCCGGCCAGCGCAGCGGCAAGCTGGTGGCCGAGCTGCAGCATGTGAGCAAGGCCTATGGCGGGCGGCCCATCGTGCGCGACTTCTCCGCCACCATCCTGCGTGGCGACAAGATCGGCCTGATCGGCCCCAACGGCGCGGGCAAGACCACGCTGCTCAAGCTCATCCTGGGCGAGGTCGCGCCCGATGCCGGCACGGTGCGCCTGGGCACCCGGCTGCAGGTGGCCTACTTCGACCAGATGCGCGAGGCGCTCGATCTCGAACGCAGCCTGGCCGACACCATCAGCCCGGGCAGCGAGTGGATCGAGATCGGCAACGCGCGCAAGCACGTGATGAGCTACCTGGGCGATTTCCTCTTCGCGCCCGAACGGGCGAACTCGCCGGTGAAGTCGCTCTCGGGCGGCGAGCGCAACCGGCTGTTGCTGGCGCGCCTGTTCGCGCGGCCGGCCAATGTGCTGGTGCTGGACGAGCCCACCAACGACCTCGACATCGACACGCTGGAACTGCTGGAAGAGCTGCTGCAGGACTACGACGGCACCGTCTTCCTGGTGAGCCACGACCGGCGCTTCCTCGACCACGTGGTGACCAGCACCATCGCCTGGGAGGGCGACGAGTCGCCCGGCCAGTGGCGCGAGTACGAAGGCGGCTACGAGGACTGGGTGCAACAGCGTGCGCGCCGGCGCGCCGTGCTGCCGGCCGCGCCGCCGGCGGCCGCCCCGAAGCCCGCGCCCGCGCCGGCCCCCGTGCAGGCGCTCAGGCCTGCGCGCAAGCTCTCGTACAAGGAGCAGCGCGAACTCGACGAACTGCCTGCGCGCATCGAGGCCTTGGAGGCCGAGCAGAAAGAGCTGGGTGAACTGCTGGCGAGTTCGACCCTGTACACCGAGGCGCCGCAGCGCGTGGCGCAGGTGCAGGCGCGCTACGATCAGATCGAGGGCCTGCTGATGGAAGCCCTCGAACGTTGGGAGGCGCTGAGCTCGCGCTAGCGCGTTACCAGTCGCGTCGCCGCAGCCCCAGCCCGGCCAGCCAGGAGTCGCTGATGCGCGGCGAGGTGCGGCTCACGATGAGCCCGGACTGCAGGTACAGCGCATTGAGCAGGCGGGCCACCGCCTCGGGGCGCAGACCACTGATGTCGACGATGTCGCGCACGGACATGGGCTGGTCGCGCATGCGGCGGATCACTGCCCGGTGCACTCCGTCGACCGGCAGGCTGCGCAGGTCCAGCCCCGGGGTGGTGCGGTAGCAGGCACTGCCGGCGATCTCGGGCAGCAGTTCGGTGCGGCTGCCGTGCAGCGCCAGCATCCACAGCAGCGGGCCGATGGGATGGTAGTGGTCGTAGGCGCCGATGAGCCGCGGCTCATCGTGGCCCGGGGGCTGGAGGATGGCCGGTTCCACGCGCATCACGCGCAGCAGGGCCAGACGCTGCATCAGGTAGACCTGCGGGTCGGCCGGGCAGTGGTACAGGCGCTGGTGCGGAAACACGGTCACCGGCACCACCACGCCGCCGGCCTGCAGGTGCACGACGACCTGTTGGGCGTGGCGCAGGCAGGCCGCCAGCACCTCCAGCGCCTCGGTGCCGTTGGCGCGGTGTTCGAAGCGCTCCAGGTCGGCCAGCAGCGAGGGGCTGAGCGAGGCCAGCCGCGAGCGGTCGGTGCCGGCCAGCGGGGGCAGCTTGTCCAGCTCGTCGAGGTAGCGCTGAAAGGCGCTGGCGCGCATCAGCTCCGGCTCGCCGAGCGGTAGGGTCGATTCGTCCATCAGCAGCGGGGCCGTCCGGTGCGATGCCGGGCGGCTGGTGTATTGGCAGGCCCTGCCGGCGTGGTCGGCACACCGGCAGGACTGCCCTTGCAATGTACTGCAGGCCCGTGTCCGTTTTCCACCCTCCCGAGGGGGGGGGAGACGCGCTCGCGCCGGCCCGCGGTCACAGGCTGTCGCGGGCGCGTGTGAAGTCGTCCCACACGGCGGCGTCCTGGGTGGTGGCGAAGTTGATGCGCATGAGCGTGCTGGGTCGGCGCACGGCATGGAAGAGCGAGCCCGGTGCGAGCAGGTAGCCTTCGTCCATCATGCGCTGGGCCAGGCGGTCGGTGTCCACGCCGGTGTCCACCCAGCCGAACAGGCCCTGGGGTTCGGCGACAAATCGGCAACCGGCGGCCAGCGCGAGCTGCACGCTGCGCGAACGGGCCGTGTCCAGACGTTCGCGCACACGCTCGGCGTGGCGGCGGATCTGGCCCTGCTCCAGGCAGTGCGCCAGCGCTTGTTCCAGGATCGACGGGGTGGTCAGCGTGGTGAGCAGCTTGGTGTCGATGAGCCGCTCCACCAGCTCGGGCGCGGCCACCAAGTACCCCACCCGCCAGTTGGGCGCGAGGATCTTCGCGAAGCCGCTCACGTAGAGCGTGCGTCGCAGGCCGTCCAGCGACGTCAGGCGTATGGCATGCGCCGGGGCCAGGTCGCCGTAGGTGTCGTCCTCTACCACATGGAAGCCGAAGCGTTCGGCCAGGCCCAGCAGGCGGTGCGCACCATGCGGCGAGAGGTTGCCGCCCGTGGGGTTGTGCAGCACGCTCACGGTGATGAAGAGCTTGGGCGCATGCTCGCGGCAGTAGGCCTCCATCACGGCGAGGTCCGGCCCCTCGGGGCGGCGCGGCACCGGCAGGATGCGCATGCCCATCTGTGAGAGCCGGCCGAATTCCACGGCCCAGCCGGGCTCGTCGACCATCACCGCGTCGCCGGGGCGCAGCAGGGTGCGGCACACCACGTCCAGCGCATGCGTGGCGCCCACGGTGGTGACGATCTGGCTGGCGTCGGCGCGGATGTCCAGGTCGGCCAGCTTGTGCGACAGCGCGCGGCGCAGCAAGGCGTCCCCCGCCGGCTCGCCGTACTGCAACGACAGGGCATGCAGGCTGGCCGTGGAAGTGACCCGACGCAAGGCGGCCCCCAGGAAGGGCGTTTCCAACCAGGACTGCGGCAGCACGCCCAGGCCGGGGTCGTTGCGCGCAGGACCGTCGCGGTGCGGCATGCGCTGCAGCATGCCGCGGATCAGCGTGGCCGCATCGATGGGGGCGCTGATGCGGCTGGGGCCGGGCGACGGGGCTGCGGCCTGGCGCGCGCGCACCGGCTCGGGCCGCGGTTCGCGCACGAAATAGCCGCGGTGGCGCCGCGCCTCGATCAGGCCCTGGGCCTGGAGCTGGTCGTAGGCCGCCACCACGGTGTAGGGGCTCACCGCATGCCGGCGTGCACATTCGCGCACCGAGGGCAGCCGGCTGCCGGGGGGCAGCAGGCGACTGCGGATGCGCTCGGCAAAGCGGCTGGCAAGCTGGTCGGTGAGGGTCTGGTCGGAGGAGCGGCTGAGCATGGCGCAAGGGCAGGGCGGACTGTGCTGGCCCCGAGACCAATACAGTGCGCGTCGCGCGCAGGCAAACTGTATTGGTAGTGTATTGGTGCTCAGCATAGACTGGCCGGCATGTCGATGCAAGAGTTCCTCGCCCTGCTGGTGCTGGCCACGGCCATGAGCTTCACGCCCGGGCCCAATACCACGCTGTCCACGGCGCTGGCGGCCAACCGCGGGCTACGCGGGGCCTTGCATTTCTGCCTGGCCGTGCCGGCGGGCTGGACCCTGCTGATGCTGGCCTGCGGCCTGGGCCTGGGCGCGATGGTGGTGGCCGTGCCGGCCTTGCGCTGGGCTGTCACGGCCGTGGGCGTGGGCTACATGCTGTGGCTGGCCTGGCAGATTGCCCGCGTGCGCCAGCTCGGGCAGGCCGACCGCTCGCGCCTGGACGTGAGCTTCCTGCAGGGCGTGGCCTTGCAGTTCATCAACATCAAGGCCTGGATGCTGGCCCTGGCGCTCACGGCCGGCTGGGTCACGAGCAGCGGCGGCGCCCCCGCGGCCAACCCGGGCGAGCGCCTGGCGATCGTGCTGGCGGTGATGGCCGTCTATGCCTTCGTCAGCAACCTCACCTATGCCCTGGTGGGTGCCAGCCTGCGCGCTTGGCTGGCGCAGGGCCGGCGTCTGCTGTGGTTCAACCGCACGATGGCGGCCGTGCTGGTGGCCACCGCCTTGTGGATGCTGCGACTGTGAGCTTGTTTTCTGTTTTTTGCCCCTGAGGAGTGCCGCATGACCTGGCAACTGGCGCGACGCGCCGACCGCATGAACCCGTCCATCATCCGCGAGATTCTGAAGGTCACCGAGCGGCCGGGCATCCTCTCGCTGGCCGGCGGCCTGCCTTCGCCCGACACCTTCCCGGCCGAAGCGATGCGCGCGGCGGCCGACAAGGTGCTGCGCGAGGCCCCGCGTGAGGCCCTACAGTACGCCGCCAGCGAAGGCTACGCGCCCTTGCGGGAGTGGGTGGCCGAGCACCTGGGCCGCCAGGGCATGGCCGTCTCACCGGGCCAGGTCTTGATCACCACCGGCTCGCAGCAGGGGCTGGATCTGTGCGCCCGCCTGCTGCTCGATGCCGGCAGCCGCGTGCTCGTCGAGACGCCCACCTACCTGGGTGCCTTGCAGGCCTTTGCCCCCAACGAGCCGCAAATCGACGAGGTGGCCAGCGACGAGGACGGCCCCGTGCCCGAAGCCCTGGCCGAGGCGGTCACGCGAGGCGGCGACCGGGCGCGCTTCCTCTACGTGCTGCCCAATTTCCAGAACCCCAGCGGCCGCTGCATGAGTGAGGCCCGCCGCGCCGCGCTGGTGGGCGCCGCCCAGGCTGCGGGAGTGCCGCTGCTGGAAGACAACCCCTACGGCGATCTGTGGTTCGACACCCCGCCGGCGCCCACGCTGGCCTCGCGCTGGGCCGAGGGCACGATCTACCTGGGCAGCTTTTCGAAGGTGCTCGCGCCAGGCCTGCGCCTGGGCTATGTGGCGGCGCCGAGTGCGCTCTACCCCAAGCTGCTGCAGGCCAAGCAGGCGGCCGATCTGCACACGCCGGTGTTCAACCAGCGCCTGGTGTACGAGGTGATCCGCGACGGCTTTCTCGACACGCATGTGCCCAGCATCCGCGCGCGCTATGCCGCGCAGCGCGATGCGATGGAGGCCGCGCTGCGCCGCCACCTGCCCGCGGGCTGCCGCTGGATCACGCCCCAGGGTGGCATGTTCTTCTGGATCACACTGCCCGGCGAGATCGACGCCATGGCCTTGCTGCCGCTGGCGGTGCAGGCGGGCGTGGCCTTCGTGCCGGGCGCGGCCTTCTATGCGCGCTCACCGCAAGCGAACACGCTGCGCCTGTCCTTCGTCACACTCGCACCCGAGCAGATCGAGCGGGGTGTCGCCTTGCTGGGCGGCGTGCTGAAGGACGTGCTCGCGCGCACCCCGGTCCTCACGCCTTGAACCCAAGCCCATGAGCGTCCATCCTTACCGCACCGTCGACGTCTTCACCGCCGAGCCCCTGCGCGGCAACCCGCTGGCCGTGGTCTTCGACGCCGACGGCCTGAGCGATGCGCAGATGCACGACATCGCGCGCTGGATCAACCTGTCGGAAACGACCTTCCTGCTGCCGCCCACCGAACCGGAAGCCGACTACCGCGTGCGCATCTTCACGCCGGGCGGTGAGCTGCCCTTTGCCGGCCATCCCACGCTGGGCACCTGCCATGCCTGGCTGGAGGCCGGCGGGCGGCCGCAGCATGACGGCGTGGTGGTGCAGCAATGCGGCGTGGGCCTCGTGCGCATCCGCCGCCGTGAGGCGCGACCCGCGTTCGCGGCCCCGCCGATGCGCTCCAGCGAGGTCAGCCCGTCGATGCAGCGTGAGATCCTCTCGGCCCTGGGCCTGCAACCCGAGCAGGTGCTGGCGGTCAAGATGCTCGTCAACGGCCCGCACTGGCTGAGCCTGCTGCTCGACAGCGCCCAGACCGTGCTGTCGCTGGAGCCCGACCACCGCGCCTTGGCCACGCTGGCCAAGGTCGGCGTCATTGGCGCGCACCCCGCCGGCGGCGAGGTCCAGTTCGAGGTGCGCGGCTTCGCCAGCCACGCCGGCGTGCCCGAGGACCCGGTCACCGGCAGCCTCAACGCGGCGCTGGCGCAATGGCTCATCGCCGACGGCCGTGCGCCGCGCCGCTACGTGGCCGCGCAAGGCACCCGCTTGGGGCGCGCCGGTCGCGTCTACATCGAGGCCGACGACGAGCATGTCTGGGTCGGCGGCGACACCGTCACCTGCATCCGGGGAGAGCTGCGCCTGTGAACGGCTGCATCGACCATCTCGTCGTGGCGGTGGACCCGGGGGCCGAGCCGAGCATCCCGCTCGGCCCGGTGACCCTGTCGGCCTGGACTGGGGATGCATGAGGAGACGGGCATGACCGAAGACCTCTTCCGCGAAGACAGCCATCTGCGCGAATGCAGCGCAGATGGCTGTCTT
>NZ_JBKBVU010000235.1:0-4244 GCF_046289365.1 Caldimonas sp.
AACACATAGCTCGCAAAGCTCGCCACCACCCCCTCGGTGCCGGGCGTGCGGGGTGCTCCCAGGTCGAGCTGGCACTGCGCGCCACGGCGGGCATTGCGGTGAAACCGACCCGTTCGGAAGTCATCGAGGCTGTCGTACTGCCGGATGCGAAACTGCAGCTTGCCTGCTCGGGTACCCACGGCTTCGCGGATTCGCAGGCCGGCTGGAAACTGGGTCAGGACCGCGTGGCAGATGCGCCGCAGTTCGTCGTCGCTTTTAAAGAAGAACGCGCAGTGCCAATGCGGCGTGCCATCTTGCATCGGCTCTTCGGTGCGCACGCCGCTGAGCACGATGCCGTGCTTGCGCAGTTGCGCGCGCAACCGATGCCAGCCCTGGGCGATTTCGCGGTGGCCGGCGTTGGGCAGTTGGCCGTTCCAACTGTGTTTGCCCACTGTGTGTTTCGGGCGAGCGTGCCAGGCGCTGGGCAGCGTGATGGTCAGCATCGCCCAGCGCAGGTTTGCTTGCGTCGCGAGGGCCTCGATGCCTTTGAGGAAAGCGTAGTACCTGGCGGCCAGTTGCCGGGGATGGCGCAACAACCGCTCCAGGGGCTGCATGTCGCCGCTGGACGGGTCAAAGATGACGCTGTCGCGGGCGAAGCGTCGCGCCTGAACTTGGCTGTCTTTGTGCCACGCCAGCGCCACGTCGCTGGCGTAGCGCTGGCCATCGTGGCCGATACTTCCGGCAGCCAGCAGCGCGGCTTCGCGGGCCTGGCGCAGCCTGCGGGCCCCAGCCCGGCGCCACCAGCGGGGGTCGGCGCTTCTGAGCAGGGCTTCTTCGGGGGTCTTGCCCGAGGGCTGCAGATTCCAAACGCTGTCGCGCACCGGGACACCGGCCTGGGCGCTGAGCTGGGCTTGGCGCTTGGCCCAGGCGTCCAGCTCGGCGCGGCCCCAGGCAAGCCGCTCCTGCCCGCCGTCCTCATTTAGGGGATGCGGCTGAGGAGCAGTCGGTTCGTCGGCGTCGGCAGTTATGGGCCAGGGAGTCGGTATCGGGGGCGTCATGCCCCGTCTAGCGAATAGCCCTCGCGAACCGGGCTTGAAGTGCCCATACCCGGTGCGGCCTGAACCCGTGCTTGTAACAGCCCCCACCCAAGCTGGCGCACGACCCCCACGACAATCGCGTTGCCCATGAGCGCCACCCGCTGGGCAGGTCGAATCCCGTCCAGGGCTGTGTGCCCGCGCGCAAACCCCATTAGGGCCTCCACCTCTTCCGGCGTCAGCCGTCGCAGGCGACCATCCGCATGGCGCACGACATGTGTGGTGCGCGAAGGGCTGGCGCCCCCTTCGCTCGTGATGACCGTGCGCGCCGGTCGGTCCAGCGGGTCCGGGAAGGCCATCGCGCCCTCGCTGTAGGTATAGACATGGCCAGTGGCACTCACGCGCGGGATGCGTTTCGCGCCCTTGCACGCTTGCCAGCGAGGCAGTTGGTCCTCGGGGATGAAGAACGCCTCGGGAACGACGGTGGTGCCGGCCACGACGTCGCCTAGCGTGAGAGGCTGCGCTTGCCCCACGAACGCGGTGAAGTCCGCTGAAGACCGCGCCGCAATCGGCGCGGTCCAGACCTGGCCGCAAGCACACAGACCAGCGTTAGCAAAGGGCGACTTGGCGGGACTGAGTTCGGTGTCAGCGAGCAACTGTGGCAGCTCGTGCGGCAGCAGCAGCCCCGTTTCGGTGTTCGTGTCACCTGGTAAGCCACGGGCGATGGCGCCGTCCTGGGTCAACCACTGCCGGGCGCTGTGCGCGTTCGCTGCGGCCGCCAGCGCCGCGCGGCCTAGCGCCGTGTGTTGGTGATGGGCGAGGATGTAGAGCCGCTTGCGCCGCGTCGGGTAGCCGTAGTCTGCAGCGTTGACGACGCGCCACTCGACTGCATACCCGAGCTCCAGAAGGCTGCCGAGGATGACCGCGAAGTCCCGGCCGCGCGCGCCGGCCGGGCTGCTGAGCAAGCGGTCGACGTTCTCCAAGATGAGGTGGGCAACCGGCTGGCCGCGCTCTCGCAACTGCTTCAGCAGGTCGTGAACGGACCACCAAAGTTGGCCCTTGTCGCCGGCCAGTCCGTGAGCGCGACGGACGGGTTGAGCGACAGAGTAGTCTTGACAGGGGAAGCCACCGACGAGTACATCGGGGCGCAGCTCTTCGAGACGGGCCAGCGTATGCGGGTCGCTGAGCACCGCGCGGATGTCGCGGCCATCCAGTTCGCCTGGCCAGTGCCAGCGGTAGATGTCGGCCGCCCACTGGCGCTTCGCGTCAGGCTCCCACTGGTTTGCCCAGACGACTTGGTAGCCTGGGGCTGGGTCTTCGGTTGATTCCGTTGGGGTCTTGGTGGACTCGAGCGCACAGCGAAATCCACCGACACCGGCAAAGAGTTCGAGCACGCGCAGCGGGCTCTGTTGGGAAACATGGGACACTGGTCACCTCCGGGTTGAGGCCCGGCGGTGACGCGTCGGTGAGCGGTGCGCCCCCTTGGCACACGCTTGGATCGACTCAGTCGGCGCTATCGCGCCGGGCTGAGCCGTCTAGGGAGTGGTTTTAAATTTCGGGGATGAGTGAAGAGAACAAAGGCCGCTGCCGCGCGATGCGACAGCGGCCCGCGAAGGCGCAAGCCGCAGCCGGTGGGGGCTTGCTCAGTCCAGAGTAAATCCTCCCAATGAGTTCACAAGGCACACGTTGTAAACAAGAAACCGCTTCGCTTATCCTCTGGGCCTTTTTTGCCCGAAAGGAGGATGCGTGTTGTGGTTATGCTTCCCCCTGCTGGCCTTTGCCGTCGGGGTTCTGGTTGGCAGATTCAGCGTGCGGCACTACCGGCGTGACCGGCTGACCTGGGCGCAGCGACGACTGCAACTGAAGGTGCTGTCGCTCGAACTCAAGAGCCTGCGCAGCAAGGTGGTGTCCAACCAAGGCCGTCGCACACCACCGGCCAAGCGGCGCTTGGTGCGCAAGTTGCCGACGCTGAAATGGTGGCAGCGGCGGCTGATTGCCTGGCTGCGCCTGTATTTTCCCTGGCTGACGCGCTTCATGCGATTCTCGCCCGGAACCTACATTCGCTGGCTGCAGGCCAAGTCGCGCAAGGGGCACGCAATGAAGGTCGCCGAGGGCAAGGCGCGTGGTCGACCACCCACCCCGCAGTTCATCGTCGATGCCATCCTGGCCATCAAGCACGACCACCCACGGTACAGTGCCGGGCACATCGCCCGCATGATCTCGGGCGGGGAGCTGAAGTTTCGCATCAGCAAACAGACAGTGGCGCAGATTCTCAAAGCGCACGGCTTCAAGCCCAGGCCAAAGGGCAAACGCCCGCCTCGGGAAGAAGAGCCCGGCTGGCTGACCACTCTCTACAACCAGCACGTCATGGCCATTGACTTCAAAATCACGGGCGACCTTGCGGGCAACCGGCTTGCCGTGTTTAACCTGATTGACCACGGCCGCCGCGTGCTGCAGTGGTCACGCGCCACCTACAGCCCCACGGCGCAGTGGGTCGCACAGCAACTGCGCAATGCCTTCATGGACATGGACGTGCTGCCCGAAGCCATCGTCATGGACAGAGACAGCATCTTCTTGCCCATCGTCAAGCAGACGCTGCCGGCCATGGGAATAAGGACTATCCGGATTGGCTACAAGTGTCCGTGGCAAAACGCGGTGGTCGAGCGCTTTCATCGCACGCTGGACGATGAGCTGCTGCGCTACGTGCAGCCGCTCAACGACCGGCATCTCAATCGGCTGCTGGCCGAGTTTCGCCGGTACTACAACACCGCACGGCCGCACATGGCCTGTGGTGTGGAGCCGCCCATCTTGCCGGATGTGACGAACAACCCGGCCGCGAACGATCCCGACTTCTTCAAGACCCCAAGGAAACTTGTGCGTCAGAAGTGGTTGGGCGGGCTGCACTCCAGCTATCGCTGGGCAGCGTAGTTTTCGACTGACAAGTTGGCGAGTGACGGTCATCGGTGCCGGCAGCCGAGGTTTTGCCCTGCCTGGAAATCCAGTGTTTCCAAGTCTTGAGCACACCTTGAGCTGGGAGAAGCTTGAACGGCGCTCGCCCGCAGGTGAGCGCTGGCCGAAAACCTGCTCCGATCCTCACACAAACGACGCAAAATGTGGCTTATGCGATTTTTTCACCAGCACAGTGTCGCTCACCGCTGCCGCCATCCGTTGGCTGGAGATTGCGCCAGAGCGTGCCGTGCTGGTGGCCAGCCGCGATGACCACATGCTGTG
>NZ_JBKBVU010000236.1:0-4239 GCF_046289365.1 Caldimonas sp.
CACCGCACCCGACATGATGTGGGCCCCGGGTTCGGAGCCCTTCTCCAGCACCACCACCGAGATCTCCTGGTTCTTCTCGGCGGCGAGCTGCTTCAGCCGGATGGCCGTGGCCAGCCCCGCGGGGCCGGCGCCGACGATCACGACGTCGTATTCCATGGATTCGCGCGGGCCGTACTGCTCCAGGATCTCTTGCGCAGTCATCGTGTCTTCCTCTTCGAATGGATGGGATCGCCTGGGGGCCGAGGCCGACGCTTCCGCCCCGAACTGCCGCGATTCTATCGGCTTGTCATGAAAAATCGAACGATCGTTCGATTCTGTGATCGGGAGCTGACTCTAGCGCATCGTTCGCCGCGCCGCTGTCGGCCGTGCGACAGGCTGTGATCGGGCCCGTGGTCCCGCTATGCTTGGGACCTTTACAGCCGATCGACCCCTTTTGTCTTTGTGCACCCCCGAGAGGCCCACATGAGTTACAGCATCGACCTGTCCGGCCGCGTGGCCTTGATCACCGGCGCATCCAGTGGCCTGGGCGAGCAGTTCGCTCGCACCCTGGCCCGCGCTGGGGCTGCCGTCGTGCTCGCGGGCCGCCGGGTCGAGCGGCTCAAGACCCTGCGCTCGGAGATCGAGGCCTTGGGGGGCGATGCCCATGTCGTCGGACTGGACGTCACCGACACCGGCAGCATCCGCTCGGCCGTGGCACACGCCGAGACCGAGGTGGGCGCGATCGACATCCTCGTCAACAACTCCGGTGTCAGCACCACCCAGAAGCTCGTGGATGTCACCCCCGAGGACTACGACTACGTCTTCGACACCAACACCCGCGGTGCCTTCTTCGTGGCCCAGGAGGTCGGCAAGCGCATGCTGGCTCGTGCCCGCGGCGCGGCGCCGGGCACCTACACCGGCGGGCGCATCGTCAACATCGCCTCGATGGCGGGCCTGCGCGTGCTCGGCCAGATCGGCGTGTATTGCATGAGCAAAGCTGCCGTGGTCCACATGACCCGTGCGATGGCCCTGGAGTGGGGCAAGTACGGCATCAACGTGAACGCCATCTGTCCGGGCTACATCGACACCGAGATCAACCACCACCATTGGCAGACCGAGCAAGGCCAGAAGCTGATCGCGATGCTGCCGCGCAGGCGCCTGGGCGAGCCCAAGGACCTCGATGCCCTGCTCGTGATGCTGTGCTCGAACGAGAGCCACTTCATCAATGGGGCGGTGATCGCCGCCGACGACGGTTTTGCCCTCTGAACGAACGATTCGAGCATGCGCATCGACATCCCCGACCAGAAGAAGCTCGTGCACGAGATGCACATCCCCATCCGCTGGGGGGACATGGACGCCATGGGCCATGTCAACAATGCAACTTACTTCCGCTACCTCGAGACGGTGCGCATCGATTGGCTGCACCGCCTGGGTGGGGCGCCCGACCCCCGCGGCACGGGGCCGGTCATCGTCAATGCCTTCTGCAACTTCTACCGACAGATCGAGTTCCCGGGCACGCTGCTGGCTCGCCACTACGTGGCCAATCCCGGACGCAGCAGCGTGGACACCTTCATCACGCTCGAGCGCACCGACCGCCCCGGCCAGATCGATGCGGCCGGCGGGGCGACCTTGGTGTGGGTGGACTTTCCCCGGCAGACCTCGGTGCCTCTGCCCGAGTGGCTGCGCGCGGTCGTGAGCTGAGCCCCACCGCCGGTTCAGGCTGCGGCGGGCACCGGGCCATCCCGCCCGAGCGGCCGCAGCGCCTGGAGGAACTGCTCGGTCGCTGCCTGCCAGGAATAGCGGCGGGCGTGCTCGTGCACCGGCCCGCGAGGCAAAGCCAGCGCGCGCAGGCAGGCCGTGCGCAGGTCTGCATCGAGCACACCGCCGGGGGAGTCCCCCACGACGTCGATCGGACCGGGCACCGGAAAGGCCGCCACCGGTGTTCCGCAGGCCATGGCCTCGACCATCACGAGCCCGAAGGTGTCCGTCAGGCTGGGGAAGACCACCACGTCGGCCGTGCGGTACAGCCGCGCCAGCGTCGGGCCGTCGAGCACACCGAACCAGCGCACCCCAGGGTACTGCCTTTGCAGACGGACGCGCTCGGGCCCGTCACCGGCCACCCACTTCTCGCCGGGTAGATCCAGCTTCAGAAAGGCCTCGACATTCTTTTCCACAGCCAACCGGCCCACATGCAGGAAAACCGGCGCCTCTCCCCGGGGCAGCCGGTCGCCCTGCGGCGTGAACATCGTCAGATCCACTCCCCGCGACCACAGCTGCACACGGGCGAAGCCCCGGGCGCGCAGGTCGGCGACGATGGCCGGTGTCGGTGCAAGGGTGGCCGCTCCCGCGTTGTGGAAACGCCTCAGCGCTGCATAGCTCCAGGCCAGCGGCATGCCCAGGCGCGCATGCACATACTCGGGGAAGCGGCTGTGGTAGGCCGTCGTGAACGGCCAGCCGCGTGATCGAAGCACGGCCCGGGCTTGCCAGCCCAAGGGCCCTTCAGTGGCGAGGTGGACGCAGTCGGGCGCCAGCGCGTCGATCACCCGGGCCAGGCGGCGGCGGGTGACCCAGGCCAGGCGGATTTCCGGGTAGGTCGGGCATGGCAGGGTGGGGAATCCCTGGGGCGACAGCACCTCTACCTCATGCCCCAGGGCCAGCAGCTCACGCCGCGTCATCTTCAGGGTGCGCACGACGCCGTTGACCTGCGGCTCCCAGGCGTCCGTGACGATGAGGATCTTCATGCGCGCTCCGCGGTGACGGTGGCGCGATTGAAGGACACCCACGTTGCGCCATCGTGACAGCGCGCGAGGGGCGCTCAGCCGCCCATGAGCTTTTGCACCAGCTCCGGCGTCGTGCCTGCCTGGTATTTGCGCAGCAACCGTGCCCGGTAAATGTCCACCGTGCGGTGGCTTACCCCCAGCGCCTTGCCGATCTGCTTGCTCGTCTGTCCCTCGATCAGCAAGGCGGCAACCTCGCGCTCGCGGCCGGTGAGCTCCAGCGTGACGGGACGTTTGGACGACAGATCCTCGAAGGTCCAGATGCCCGCAGCGTGCGGGGTGTCGCGATGGAACGCGCGGCCAGTCACGTGGCACCAGAACAGCTCGCCCTGCGGGTCGCCCGGCGAGCGCTTCATGATCCGTTCATCGGCATAGCGGCCGCTCGCCCCCAGGATGGGCTCGATGCGACGGCCGGTGCGCTCGAACTCGTCGGGGCTCGGATAGAGCACGAGGAAGGACTGTCCGACCAGCACCTCGCGCGAGGTGCGGAACATCTCGGCCAGGGCGTGATTGCAGTCGACGATGATGCGGTTGCGTGACAACACCAAACCGACCGGCGCCATCTCGAATGCGGCACGGTAGTCGATCGGGGGCAGCATGGACATCGTTGCGGGCTCAGGAGACTGCTTAGGCGATTCTACGTATCCTGATACGTAGTACGCTGTGGGTTTGTCCCACCCCCCTTGCGAAGGAGACTCGCATGAACAAGCTCTACCCCAGTGCTGCCGAGGCACTGAAAGGGATCGTCAAGGACGGCCAGATGCTGGCCGTCGGCGGCTTTGGCCTGTGCGGCATCCCCGAGGCCCTGATCGACGCGCTGCAGGCCAGCGGTGTGAAGAACCTGACCGTCATCTCCAACAACGCCGGCGTGGACGGCTTCGGGTTGGGCAAGCTGCTGGCCACGCGCCAGATCAAGAAGATGATCTCCAGCTACGTGGGCGAGAACAAGGAATTCGAACGCCAGTACCTCAGCGGCGAGCTCGAACTGGAATTCACGCCCCAGGGCACCCTGGCCGAGAAGCTGCGCGCCGGTGGGGCCGGCATTCCGGCCTTCTTCACCCGCACCGGCGTGGGCACCATCGTGGCCGAAGGCAAGGAGGTGCGAGAGTTCGACGGCGTGAAGTACGTGATGGAGCGCTCCCTGGTGCCCGACGTCTCGCTCGTCAAAGCCTATGTGGCCGACAAGTCCGGCAACCTCGTCTTCCGCAAAACTGCCCGCAATTTCAACCCCAACGTGGCCATGGCTGGCAGGATCACCGTGGTCGAGGTCGAAAAGATCGTCGAGACCGGCGAACTCGACCCCGACCAGATCCACCTGCCGGGCATCTTCGTGCACCGCATCGTGCTCAACGCCACCCCCGAAAAACGCATCGAGCAGCGCACCGTGCGCGCCGCCGCCTGAAGGAGAACGCAAATGGCTTGGAACCGTGACGAGATGGCGGCCCGTGCCGCCCGCGAGCTGCGCGACGGCTACTACGTCAAC
>NZ_JBKBVU010000024.1:0-27904 GCF_046289365.1 Caldimonas sp.
TGTCGAGACCCTGGCACAGGGCGTGGCCAGGGCGGCGGCCCTGGCGATTTCCGGCGCACAGCGAGATGCGATGGCGGTGCGGGCCAGCCGCTTTGCCGCCGCGCATCGAGGTGCCGCCAAGCGCATGGCCGAGCGCGTGCTCGACCTGCTGCCGCCTGCGATGCCGCTCAGCGCGCCAGCAGACCGTTGATGGCCCCCAGATCCTCGGGGGAAAGCACGCCAGCGGCCTGGCGCAGCCGCAGGCTGCCCACCAGCACGTCGTAGCGTGCACGGGCCAGGTCCCGTTGGGTCGAGAAGAGCTGGGTCTGGGCGTTGAGCACGTCCAGGTTGACCCGCACACCGACGCGGTAGCCCGTCTGTGTGGCCTCCAGTGCCAGCTTGGAGGAGGCTTCCGCCGCTTCCAGCGCCCGCACCTGGGCCTGCAGCGACTGCACGCCCAGGTAGGCCTGGCGGGTGCCCAGCGAGGCGCTGCGCCGTGCCGCCTCCAGGTCGTTGCGGGACTTTTCCTCCAGCGAAAGCGTCTCCTTCACGCGGTTCTGGACTGCAAAGCCTGCGAACAGCGGCAGGTTGAGCTGCACGCCCACGCTGGCGGTGTTGCTGTTGCCGGCGGTGCGCTGGGCTTCAAAGAGCGAGCCGCTGTTGCGATTGCGCGCCAGCGTGCCCACCAGGTCCACCGTGGGCAGATGCCCGGCGCGAGCCTTGTCGGTCTCCAGCCGGGCGATCTCGTAGGCCAGGGCCGCCCGCCGGACGTTGGGGGATTCCAGCGCAAGCGCCACCCAGGCCTCGGGGTCGGCCGGGGTCAGCGTGGGCAGGGCAACCGGCGTGGCCAGCGGCTGCGGCGTCACGCCGCTGCGGCCCACGAGCTGGTCCAGCGCAAGCTGGCGGGTGCGCAGTTCGTTTTCGGCTGCCAGTTCCTGGGCGCCGGCCAGGTCGAAGCGGGCCTGGGCTTCACGGGTGTCGGTGATCGTGGCCGTGCCGACCTCGAAGTTACGTCGCGCCGAGGCCAGTTGCTCGGCGATCGCCGTCTTGTTGGCCCGCGCGGTGTTGAGGGCGTCCTGAGCCGCCAGCACGTTGAAATAGGCCTGGGCCACCCGCACGATCAGGTCCTGTTCCGCATTGGCCAGCTCGGCGCGCGAGATCTCCAGCGCTTTGTCGGCCTGGTCGATGCTCACCCCATTGCTGCGGTTGAACAGAGGCTGGCGTGCCTGCAGAGCGAGCTGATGGGCCGTGCCCGAGAGATCCGGGCCCTGGGGCGGATCGCTCTCGGTGCGCGTGCTCGACGCTCCCACGCCCACGGTGGGCAGCCGCAGCGCACCGGCCTGCGCGGCGCGGAACTCGGCCGATTCGGCCTGGGCGCGGGCCGCCAGGTAGGTGGCATCGTATTGCCGGGCGGCTTCGTATACCTCCACCAGGCTCTGGGCACCGGCCCCCATGGTCCACAGCAGGCTCAGCCCGAGCACGAACGGGCGCAGTCGGGACAGGCGGCGTGCCGTGGCGGCGGCCACGCAGGTCGGGCGCAGGGGCATGGAGGGTCCTTGTCGTTGCGGAGGGTCAGAAGCTGAACCGGGAGGGCTCGTCGAAGCCTTGCAGGCGCGGGGCCACGGTGTCGAAGATCTCGACGCTGTGGAACTCGTGTTCACCGGTGCGGGTGACGATGACCGCGCGCATCACCGGTTCCTGGCCGACGATGGCGGCGAGCCGTCCGCCGATCTTGAGCTGCGACAGCAGTTGTTGCGGCACCTGGGCCACCGAACCCGAAGCCAGGATGGCATCGAAGGGCCCCTCGGCCAGCGTGAGCTTGGAGCCGTCGGCATGGCGCACTTCGGCATTGTGGATGGCGGCGCGGCGCAGGTTGTCGGCCGCCATGCGGGCCAGTTCGGGATGGATCTCCAGCGTCAGCACGCGCTGGGCCTTGTGAGCCAGCAAGGCGGCCATGTGGCCCGAGCCGGCGCCGATCTCCAGCACCTTCTCGTGCTTGCCGATCGCCAGCTCCTGCAGCAGCCGGGCCTCGACCTTGGGCTGCAGCATGCACATGCCCCGGGCGCCGCCCTCCAGCAGAGGGATTTCCATGTCGACGAAGGCCAGGGACCGGTATGCCGCAGGCACGAAGTCCTCGCGGCGCACCACCGACAGCAGTGACAGCACCGACGGATCCAGCACCTCCCAGGGGCGGATCTGCTGCTCGATCATGTTGAAGCGGGCTTGTTCGATGTTCATGGACGGGTCCTTGCCGGGACGATGCTGGGGAAGATCCGGATTTTATTTCGGCACCGCAGAGGCGTCCGCCCCGGCGGGCAGGCTGGGCCGGCCGAGCTTGCGCCGGATCCAGGCGGCCAGGTCGTCGAGGTAGCAGTAGATGACCGGCACGACGACCAGCGTCAGCAATGAGGAGGTGACCACGCCGCCGATGACCGCCTGGCCCATCGGTGCGCGCTGCTCGGCTCCTTCGGACAGGGCGAAGGCCAGCGGCACCATCCCGAAGACCATGGCCAGCGTGGTCATCAGGATGGGGCGCAGGCGCACGCGCGCGGCCATCATCAGGGCGTCTTCGCGGCCGAGCGGGCGGCCGTCCAGCCCCTCGGCGCCATGGCCCTCGCGGGCCCGGTTGGCGAAGTCCACCAGCAGGATCGCGTTCTTGGTCACCAGGCCCATCAGCATGATCACGCCGATGATCGAGAACATGTTCAGCGTCGAGCCGAACACCAGCAAGATGAGCACCACGCCGATGAGCGTGAGCGGCAGCGAGGACATCAGCGCGATGGGCTGCACGAAGCTCTTGAACTGCGAGGCCAGGATCATGTAGATGAAGATCACGGCCAGTCCCAGCGCCGACAGCGCGTAGGCGAACGATTCCTGCATGTCGCGCGTGGAGCCGCCGAAGCTGATCCGGTAGCCTGCCGGCAGCGAGAGACCCTCGATGGCGCGGCGGATGTCGGCCGACACCTCGCCCAGTGAGCGTCCCGACACGTTCGCGGTGATCTCGACCTCGCGGCGCAGGTCGCGCCGGTTGATCTGGCTCGCTCCGACCGAGGGCACGAGATCGGCCACCTGCGACAACCGCACGATGCGTGCGCTGCCGTCGGCGTTCTGGCCCACGGCCAGGCCCAGGGCCGCCAGATCCTCGGCCTGCTGACGCGCCTGCGGCGCCAGTCGCACCTTCACGTCGTAGCTCTCGTCGTCCTCGGCACGCCAGTTGCCCACCGTCTGGCCGGCCACCAGGGCCCGCAAGCTGGCGGTGATCGCCCCCACGCTCAGGCCCAGGTCGGAGGCGGCCTCCCGGTGCACCTGCACATCCACCGTGGGCTTGTTGGGCTTCATGCTGGTGTCCAGGTCCACCAGGCCGGGGATGGTGCGCAGGCGTTCGAGCAGAGCTTGCGTTTGGCGCTGCAGCTCTTGCAGGTCATTGCCCTGCAGCGACAGTGAGATGGGCTTTTGCCCGCCGACCGCATCGAGCAGCCCCACCTGGGTGACGGTGATGCCGGGCACTGCCGCCAGACGCTCGCGCAGCGGGATCGACATCTGATCGACATTGCGTTCGCGCTGATCGCGCTCGACCAGCTTTACGTAGAGGCTGGCCTGGTTCTTGTCGGGGGCCGATCCGGTGTTGATCGTGGCCACCGTGTAGCGCACCTCGGGGAACTCGCGCAAGATGGCATCGACCTGCCGCACCTTGGCCTCGGTGGCCTCCAGCGAAGAGCCTGCGGGCGTGTAGAAGCTCACATTGGTTTCACCGAAGTCGGCCCTGGGCACGAACTCGGTGCCCAGCAGCGGCACCAGGGCGAAGCTCGCCACCAGGCTGGCGACGGCGATGCCCATCGTGGCCGCCTTGTGCCGCAGCGACCAGGCCAGGATGTGCTGGTAGGCCTCACCCAGACCGTGGGAGAAACGATCCACCGCTCCCGTCAGCCGGCCCAGCGTGCGGTCGTACAGGCTCTTGCGCCCATCGCTGCGGGGCATCACCGCCGGGTCGTGCCACACGCTGGAGAGCATCGGGTCGAGCGTGAAACTCACGAACATCGAGATCATCACGGCCGCGACCATCGTGATGCCGAACTCGTGGAAGAACTTGCCGATGATGCCGCCCATGAAGCCGATGGGCAGGAACACGGCCACGATGGACAAGGTGGTGGCCAGCACGGCCAGGCCGATCTCGTTGGTGCCGTCCAGCGCCGCCTCCCGCGGGCCCTTGCCCATCTGCATGTGGCGCACGATGTTCTCGCGCACGACGATGGCGTCGTCGATTAGCAGACCCACGCAAAGGCTCAGCGCCATCAGCGTGACCATGTTGATCGAGAAGCCGAAGGCATGCATCACGCCGAAGGTGCCGATCAGCGCGATGGGCAGCGTCAGGCCGGTGATGACGGTGGAGCGCCAGGAATTCAGAAAGAGGAAGACGATGGCCACCGTGAGCACCGCGCCCTCGATCAGCGTCTGGCGCACGTTCTTCACCGCCACTCGGATGGGCCGCGAGCTGTCGCTGACGACCTCCAGGGCCATGCCCCGGGGCAGCTCGCCGCGCAGCTCCTCCACCACGCGGTTCAGTCCGTCGACCACCTCGATGGTGTTCTGCCCCTGGGCCTTGAGCACGGTGAGCGCCAGGGTGCGCTGCCCGTTGTACAGCGCCAGCGTCTCGATCTCCTGCGGGCCGTCGACGATCTCGGCCACCTGGCCCAAGGTCACCGGCACGCTGCCGCCGGGGCCGCGCCGTGCCACGATGATCCGGGCGAAGTCCTCGGGGCGCTGGATGCGGGCATGGATCTGGACCACGCGCTCGGACTCACGCGAGCGCAGGGCGCCGGCGGGCAGGTCGCGGTTCTCGGTGCGCACGGCATTGACGACCTGCTCCACCGTGACTCCCAGCGCCTCCATCGCCTGAGGTCGCAGGTAGACATTGATCTCGCGGCGGACCTCCCCCACCAGCGAGACCGAGCCCACTCCCGGCACGTTCTCCAGGCGTTTCTTGAGCGTCTGGTCGGCGTAGGTGCTCAGCTCCAGCGCGTTGCGCGAGCCGTCCGGCGAGGTCAGGGCGAGGATGTAGACCGGCCGGCCCGAAGGGTCGAAGCGCAGTACCCGCGGTTCCTCGACCTCGTCGCGCAGGGAAGGGCGCAGGATCGAGATTTTTTCGCGCACGTCGTCGGCGGCACGGCGGTCGTCCACGTCGAGGTTGAACTCGATGATCACCACCGAGCGGCTGTCATAGGAGCGCGAGTACAGCTTCTTGATGCCGGCGATCGAGTTGACGGCCTCCTCGACCTTGCGCGTCACCTCGGTCTCGACGATCTCGGGTGAGGCGCCGGGATAGTCGACCTGGACCACCACGATGGGGAACTCGATATCGGGGAACTGGTCGACCTTGAGCCGCTGGTATGAGAACAGGCCCAGCACGACGAAGGCCAGCATGACCATCGTGGCCATCACCGGGTTGCCGATCGAGACGCGGGTGAACCACATGCGGGTCGGCGCCTCAGCGTTGCGGGGCTGGCGCCGCGGCGGTCACCCGTGCGCGCACGCCGTTGCGCACAGCACCGACCGAGCCGGCCAGCACGCGCTCGCCCTCGGCCAGGCCGGCACGGATCTCCACGATCGGCTCGCCGGTGGCAGACTGCCCCGACTCGCCGACGACCACCTCGCGCAGCTCGATCCGGTCGTCGCGCAGCACCAACACATAGGGCCGTGCCTGGTCACGGCGCAGCACCGATTCGGGCACGGCCAGCGCCTGTCGACGCATGAGTTCGATCTGGCCGGTGGCAAACAGGCCCTGTCGCAGGGCGGGATGGGCCTGCACGGCCAGGTAGACCGGCACCGCGCGGGTGCCGGGTTGGGTGCTGGGGTTGATGCGCACCACCGTGGCGTCCAGGGTCTCGTCGAGGCCGTCCACACGCAGGAGAGCGTGCGCACCCGGGCTCAGCCCGACGACCTCCTCCGCGCGCACGGCGGCTTCCAGCTCCAGGCGCGAGAGGTCGACGATCTCGACGATGCGGGCATCCACGCCGACACGCTCGCCCGGCTGGACGGCACGCACCGACACCTGGCCGGCGATCGGCGCACGCAGCACCGTGTCGTCCAGCGCCTTGCGCGCCAGATCCACGCCGGCCTGCGCCTGCTGCACGGCGGCTCGGGCTGCGGCTGCGTTCGAGATCGATGTCTCCAGCGCATAGCGCGAGATGAAGCCCTGGTCCACCAGCGCACGGTTGTTCGCCAGCGTGCGTTCGGCGATCTCGGCCTGGGCCAGCGCGGACGCGGCCTGTTCCTGTGCCTGTCGCAGGCGGGCGGCGTACTCGGTGGGATCGATCCGCCCCAGGATTTGGCCGGCACGCACCGCCTCGCCCTCGCGCACCGTCAGCTCGCGCAACTCGCCGGCGACCTTGGCCTTGACCTGGGCGGTCCGCACCGCCTTGAGTCCTCCGGATATCGCCACGCTGCGGCTCAGTTCACGGCGTTGCACCTCCACCAGGTCGGATGGCGCCAGCTCCACCAGCGACACGGCGGCCGAGGCGGGGGCCGTCTGCGCGAGCGACTGGCGCGCCTTGACCGCGCGGATCACGCCCAGGACCAGGCCGAGCAGCAGCAGGCCCAAGATCAGCCAGGGCAGAGTGCGTCGAATGAAGCGGTTCATCGAAAGGTGCCGGATCAAGACGACGTCCCGGTGCGGCACAGGCCGTGCAGCATCAGGTCGATGTGGTTGAGGATGAAGGCCCGCGGATCCTGCGTGGCCATGTCACCGGAGCAGGCACCGACGGAATGCTTGTGCAGGCACAGCATGAGCATCGGGAAGATCAGCGCGTGGACCGTGTCCTCCAGCGGCACCGGACGGAACTCGCCGCGATCGATGCCACGTTGCAGCAGGGCCTTGAGCAACCGTCGTCCCGGCTCGATCACCTCGGCGGCATAAAACTGAGCAAACTCCGGGAAGTTGCGCACCTCGGTGATGATGAGCTTGAAGATGCCCGAGGCCTGTGTCTCCCCGACCCGCTCCCACCAGCTCATCGCCAGCACACGCAGCAACTCGTCGGTCGGGCCGGGGAACTGCGCCGCCAGGTCGCCGCCTTGCGCGATCGTCAGCGACAGGTTGTGGCGGATCACGGCCTTGAGCAGCTCCTCCTTGCTGGGGAAGTAGAGGTAGACGGTGCCTTTGGACACACCCGCGCGGCTGGCGACATCTTCCATCTTGCTGGCCGCAAAGCCCCGCTCGACGAAGACCTCGAGGGCCGCGTCCAGGAGCTCCTGGGGGCGGGCTTCCTTGCGGCGCTTGCGGGTCGGCTCGGCAGGGGGGCGGACCGCGGGGGTGGATGTGGGCATGGCGAAATACTGACTCTCGAGTCAGTAATGTAGCCCCCCGGCGCAGGTGGGTCAAGCCGGCGGCGTCGCGCTGACTGTCCGTGCGTCCGCCCGACACCGCTATGATGCCGGGCTGTCCGATGGAGGGTTCAAGGGAAGGGGTCGGTCTTGGAGTTCGAGCTGCTGTGGAAGGCCGCCCTGATGGGCCTCGTCGAAGGACTCACGGAGTTCCTGCCCATTTCCTCCACCGGTCATCTCATCCTTGCCGGATCGCTGCTGGGTTGGACCGGAGAGAAGGTCAAGGTCTTCGAGGTTGCGATCCAGGTTGGCGCGATCCTGGCCGTGTTGTCGGTCTATGCCGTCAAGCTGCGCGAGGTGGCCCTGGGCCTGCCCCGGGGCGAGCCGAGCGCACGCCGGTTCGTCGTGAACATACTGCTGGGTTTTGCGCCAGCCGCGACGATGGGGGTGCTCTTTGCCGACCTCATCAAGGGGGTGCTGTTCAACCCGATCGTCGTGGCCCTGGGCTTCATCGTGGGCGGGTTCGTCATCCTGTGGGCCGAGCGCTGGCAGCGCGACGGCCGGCACGTGCGCATCCATGAGGCCGACGAGGTGGGCTGGCGCGATGCCCTCCAGGTCGGGCTGGTGCAGTGCCTGGCGCTCATCCCCGGCACCAGCCGCTCCGGGGCCACGATCATCGGCGGCATGCTGCTGGGCCTGTCGCGCAAGGCGGCCACGGAGTTCAGCTTCTTCCTCGCCATCCCGATGATCGTGGGAGCTGCCGTCTACGACCTCGCGCGCCACCGGCATCTGCTGTCGGCCTTCGATCTGCCCTGGTTCGCGGTGGGGCTGGCGGTGGCGTGGCTGTCGGCCTGGCTGTGCGTGCGCTGGCTGCTGCACTTCGTCGCACGTCACAGCTTCGTGGTCTTTGCCTGGTACCGAATCGCTTTCGGCCTGCTCGTGCTGGGTACCGCCTGGGCCGGCTGGGTGGACTGGCGGGCCTGAGCGGCGCAGGGGCAGGGGCGCTGTCAGAGGCGCGTGAACACCAGGTCCCATACGCCATGTCCCAGGCGCAGGCCGCGTTGCTCGAATTTGGTCAGCGGGCGGTAGCTTGGGCGAGCGGCGTAGCCGGCGGCGGTGTTGCGCAAGGCCGGTTCGGCGCACAGGACCTCCAGCATCTGCTCGGCATAGGGCTGCCAGTCGGTGGCGCAATGCACATAGCCGCCGGCGGCCAGCCGCGAGGCCAGCAGGGCCACCAGCGGCGGTTGGATGAGCCGGCGCTTGTGATGGCGTTTCTTGTGCCAGGGGTCGGGGAAAAAGACATGCACGCCGGCCAGGCTGCTCGGGGCGATCATGTGCCGCAGCACGTCCACGGCGTCGTGCTGGACGATGCGTACATTGCTCAGCCCTCGCTCGCCGATGCGCTTGAGCAGCGCGCCCACGCCGGGCTCGTGCACCTCGCAGCCGAGGAAGTTCGTGTCGGGCAGGGTTTGGGCGATCTGGGCCGTGGCCTCGCCCATGCCGAAGCCGATTTCCAGCACGGTCGGCGCGTCCCGTCCGAACGTGGCGGCCAGGTCCAGCGGTTCGGGCCGGTAAGGCAGCAAAAAGCGGGGCCCCCAGGTTGCGAAGGCGCGGGCCTGGGCCTCGGTGGTGCGTCCGCCGCGCTTGACGTAGCTGCGCACCCCGCGACGCAGGACCGGTGGGGCGTCGTCGGCGATTTCGGGCGGAGGGCAGGGGCTGGAGGCATTCATCGGGCCGGCATTCTAAGGGCCGGGCCCGGGCTCAGGCGGTGCCGGCCCTCGGCTGGGTGCTGAGCTTGAGCTTGCGGTAGATCGACTTGACGTGGTCGTTCACCGAGAACCAGCGGATGCCCAGCAACCCGGCGATCTCCTTGACCGTGAACCCCTTGCTGAGATAGGTGAGCACCTCATTCTCGCGCGGCGTCAGGCGTTCGCCCTCGGGCACTGGCTGGGCGACGTCCAGCGGGGTGCGGCCGGAATCCCCGAACTGGGAACTGCTGAAGCCGGTTTCGCGGAAGTGCGTGAGCAGCCGCCGCGCGATCGCCGGTGACAGCGGCGGCTGGCCGCGCACGATGCGCTGCAGTTCCTCCACCAGCACCTCGAAGCGGTCTTCCTTGAGGAGATAACCATCAGCGCCATGCTGCAGGGCAGGGAAGAGGTGCTCGTCATCCGCATAGAGCGTGGTCACCACCTTGAGGGCCGGATGCTCGGCGATCTCGCCCAGCAGGTCCAGGCCGCTGCCGTCGGGCAGCTCGAGGTTGAGCAGCACCAGGCCAACCTGTGCCCCCTCCTGCGACAGGACACGGCGCGCGCCGTGCAGGTCGCCTGCCTCGCGGATGTCCAGCGGATCGCTGAAGCTGTCGCGCACCACCCGGGCCAGGAAGCCCCGGGTCATCGGGTTGTCTTCGACGATCAGCACAGGGATGGCCATGGCGCGCGCAAACGAGGCGAAAGGACGGGCGCCATGGTAGCCCAGGCCGCGGCCGGGCCCCACCCTCGGAATGGAGGGTCAGGCCGGGTTGGTCAGCACGAGCTTGCCCCGCACCTGCCTTGAGGCCATCAGCTCGAAGGCGCGGGGCAGTTCGGTCATGGCCAACTGGTGCTCGATCACGGGGCGGATCCTGCCCTGCGCATACCAGGCGGCCAGCTCGGCCAGCGCCCGGGCGTTGCGCTCGGGCTCGCGGCGCGCAAACTCACCCCAGAACACGCCCACGATGGACGCCCCCTTCAGCAGCGCCAGGTTCAGCGGCAGCGACGGGATGGTCCCTTGCGCAAAGCCGATCACCAGGTAGCGTCCGCGCCAGCCGATGGAGCGGAAGACCGGTTCGGCCAGGTCACCCCCCACCGGGTCGTAGACCACGTCGGGCCCTTGGCCCCCGGTCAGGGCCTTGATTTCCTCGCGCAGGTTGGCGGTGCCGTAGTTGATCGTGGCGTCGGCGCCGATCTCGCGGCACAGCGCGCATTTTTCGTCCGACGACGCCGCTGCGATCACGCGGGCACCCGCAGCCTTGGCGATCTGGATGGCTGCCGTACCTACGCCCCCGGCGGCGCCCAGCACCAGCACCGTCTCGCCGGGTCGCAGCGCGGCGCGGTCCATCAGGGCGTGGTGGCTGGTGCCGTAGGTGCACAGGAAGGCAGCGGCATCGGGGAAGCTGAAGCCCGACGGCAGCGGCAGGATCAGAGAAGCCGGCACCGTGGCATGGGTGCCGAAGCCGCCCAGCCCGCCAAAGGCGGCCACGGCATCGCCGGGCTTCAGGTGCGTCACGCCCTCACCCACGGCGTCCACCACGCCGGAAAACTCCGACCCCGGCACGAAAGGCAGGGGCGGCTTCATCTGGTACTTGTTCTGCACGATCAGCAGGTCCGGGAAGTTCAGGCTGGCCGCGCGGATGGCCACCCGCACCTCCCCCTTCTTCGGCTCGGGCGTGGGCACTTCCTTCCAGGTGAGGGCCTGCGGGCCGATGGGGTTGTCGCAGATCCAGGCATGCATGTCGTGTCTCCTTCGATGAACCGGGGCGCGGCCATCATAAGCACGTCCGCGCGCCGGTCGCGTCACCGAGGCGACGTGTCCCTACAATCCTTGCCATGCGCATCCTGATTGCCAACGACGATGGCTATCTCGCCCCCGGCCTGCAGGCTCTGGTCGAGGCCTGCCGGGACCTGGGCGAGGTCGACGTGGTCGCGCCCGAGCAGAACGCCAGCGCCACGTCGAATGCTCTGACGATCCACCGCCCGCTGAGTGTGTTCACGTCCTCCCAGGGCTATCACGTGGTCAACGGCACCCCCTCGGACTGCGTGCACGTCGCGCTCACTGGCATCCTTGCGCACCGGCCGGACCTGGTCGTCTCGGGCATCAACAACGGGGCGAACTTGGGCGAGGACACGCTGTACTCCGGCACCGTGGCCGCGGCGATGGAAGGCTATCTGTTCGGCATCCCGGCCATCGCCTTCTCCCTGGTCGACAAGGGTTGGCATCACCTCGGCACGGCCGCCCGCGTGGCCCGAGAGCTGGTGCAGCAGGCCCTGACGCGCCCGCTGACTCCGGGGCCTTATCTGCTGAGCGTGAACATTCCCAACCGCCCCTACGAAGCGCTCACGGGCCGCGAGATCTGCCGTCTCGGGCGGCGCCATGCCAGTGCGGGTGTGATCCGGCAGGCCAACCCCCGCGGTGAGCCGATCTACTGGATCGGTCCGGCCGGCGATGCGCGCGAGGCTGGCGAAGGCACAGACTTCCATGCCATTGCACAAGGTCGAGTCTCGATCACGCCCTTGCAGTTTGATCTGACAGACCACGCGGCGGCGCCGGCGTGGCGCCGGTGGCTGGCGGAGGGCGGATGAGGCGGGCACGCCATTTCCCGCTCAGCCTGGACCGGCTGACCCGTGACAAGGCCCCCGCGCCCCGTGCGGCCGACGGTCTGCTGCGCCCCCAAGGGCCCGTGCAGGCCGCGGCGCAAGACCAGCGCCGCCAGGCGACCCCGGCAGGGCTGGGCCTGGACTCCGACCTGGTGCGCCGTCGCATGGTCGAACGCCTGCGGGCCCAGGGTGTGCGCGACGAGCACGTGCTGGCGGCCATGCTGCAGGTGCCGCGCCACCGGTTCGTCGATTCGGCCCTGGCCAACCAGGCCTACGAGGACACCAGCCTGCCAATCGGGCTGCAGCAGACCATCTCCAAGCCCTCGGTGGTGGCGCGCATGATCGAGCTGATGTCCGGCGGGCGAGCGCCGGCGGCCCTCGGCCGGGTGCTCGAGATTGGCACCGGCTGCGGCTACCAGGCGGCGGTGCTGAGCCTGGTGGCGCGTCAGGTCGTTTCGGTGGAGCGCTTGCGGCCCCTGCATGACAAGGCCCGTGAACTTCTGGCCCCCTTGAGGCGTCACAACTTGCGCTTGGTGTATGGTGACGGGATGCTCGGGCATGCCCCGAACGCCCCCTACGACGGCATCATCGCTGCCGCCGGGGGGGCGCACCTGCCTCAGGCCTGGCTCGACCAACTGGCCCCGGGCGGACGTCTGGTCGCCCCGATGGTCACGCCTTCAGGCGGCCAGATCCTCGTGCTGATCGAGCATCGCGACGGGCGCTACGTGCGCACCGAGCACGAGGCCGTCCACTTTGTCCCCTTAAAATCAGGCACGACCTGAGCACTCGAAAAGGAAGTCATGAGTTTCCGTCCCGCAGGCCGTTCGTGGAGGTTCCTGAGCGTGTGCGTGGGGGTGGCGCTGCTGCTGTCCGCCTGCGCCTCGCCCCGGCATCGAGCCCCGGTCGAGGAGCGCAATCTCACAGGGTCTGTCGGCGCGGTGACGGCCTCCAACAGCAATGCCGGGCCCGCCGCGCCTGCGGCCCACCCCAACGCCGGCCAGCCGGGCTATTACACCGTCAAGCCCGGCGACACCCTGATCCGCGTGGGCCTGGAGACCGGCCAGAGCTGGCGCGACATCATGCAATGGAACAACCTCGAGAACCCCAACGTTCTCGAGGTCGGCCAGGTGCTGCGCGTGGTGCCGCCGGCGGCCGATGCCACGGTCGCCGCCCCCAAGCCCATCAGCGTCGCACGGGTCGAGTCGCGTCCGCTCGATGCGCGTGCCCCGGCCCCCGCCGGATCGGCCCCGGCCAGCGCGACGTCGCCGGCGGCGGCCCCGGCTCCCGCCACCCCGGCGCAGCCGCCCGCCGCGGCACCGGCGGCGCCGGGCCAGGCACGCGAGGTGGACGACATCCACTGGACCTGGCCGGCCGCCGGCTCGGTCATCGCCGGCTTCGACGAGGCACGCAACAAGGGCCTGGGCATCGCGGGCAAACCCGGAGACCCGATCTTTGCCGCCGCCGACGGCAAAGTGGTCTATGCCGGCTCGGGCCTTCGTGGCTACGGCAACCTCGTGATCGTCAAGCACAGCAACAGCTACCTCACGGCCTATGCCCACAATCAGGCCCTGCTCGTCAAGGAGGACCAGACCGTGCGGCGCGGTCAGAAGATCGCCGAGATGGGCTCCACCGATGCCGACCGGGTGAAGCTCCACTTCGAGATCCGCAAGGAAGGCAAGCCGGTCGACCCGGCTCGCTATTTGCCGCCACGCTGAAGACGCGCCACGGCCGCCGGAGAGCCCCCATGACCAGGAAGCGTGTCGAACCCAACGGACATGCCGAACCTGGGCGCGAGGGGCAGGCCGCGGCGGACGGGGAGGACGCACCGATCGTTCCTGAGCTGGCCGACGAGGTCTTGCCGCTGGCCGAAGGCCCTGCCGATCGCGAGTTCGATGCCGGCGAGCCCGAGGTGGGCAACACCTTGCAGACCTACCTGCGCGAGATCCGCCGCACCCCGCTGCTGACCCCGGAGGAGGAGTTCGCCACCGCCACCCGGGCCCGCGAAGGCGATTTCCAGGCCCGACAAGCGATGATCGAGCACAACCTGCGCCTGGTGGTGAGCATCGCGAAGAACTACCTGGGGCGCGGCCTGCCGATGACGGACCTGATCGAAGAGGGCAACCTCGGACTGATGCACGCCATCGGCAAGTTCGAGCCGGAGCGGGGATTTCGCTTTTCCACCTATGCGTCGTGGTGGATCCGCCAGAGCATCGAGCGCGCGATCATGCACCAGGCCCGCCTGGTGCGCTTGCCGGTGCACGTGGTGCGTGACCTCAACCAGGTGCTCAAGGCGCGCCGCCAGATCGAGTCGCGCCAGGATCGGCTGGCCGACGGCGATCGCCCCGCCCGGGTGGAGGACGTCGCCGCGCTGCTGGGCCGGCCCGTGCAGGAAGTGGCCGAGCTGCTGAAGTTCGCCGAGACCCCGACCTCGCTCGATGCCCCGCTGGAACGCGATGCGTCGGAGTCGATGATCGACATGGTTGCCGACGAGCAGGCCACCGACCCGATGGGCCTGGCGCTGCACAACGAGGTCGAGCAGTTGCTCGAAACCTGGCTGGAGGATCTGAGCGAGCGTGAACGCGAGGTGCTGGCCGGCCGTTACGGGTTGCGCGACCGCGAGCCCGAGACCCTGGAAGTGCTGGCCGAGCGTCTGGGCCTCACACGCGAGCGCATCCGGCAGATCCAGCAGGAGGCGCTGGTCAAGCTCAAGCGCCGCATGATCCGACAGGGCGTGGACCGCGACTCCATCTTCTGACGGTCCGGCCCGGGCGGCGACCGCGGGATAATCCGGGCCATGAGTGAAGTCAATGAATGGCTGCGCATCGAGTCGCTCGATCTCGAGGCGCAGGGCGTGGCGCACGATGCGCAGGGCAAGGTGGTGTTCGTCGAAGGTGCCTTGCCGGGCGAGGAGGTGCAGGTCCAGGTCCTGCGCCGCAAGAACCAGTGGGAACAGGCCACCGTCACGGCTTGGCGCCGCCAGAGTTCCCAGCGCGTGAAGCCGCGCTGTCCCCATTTCGGCACCTGCGGAGGCTGCAAGATGCAGCACTTCCATGTGGCAGCCCAGGTGGCCGTCAAGCAGCGGGTGCTGGAGGACAACCTGTGGCACCTGGGCAAGGTGCGGCCGCAACAGGTGCTGCGGCCGATTGAAGGCCCCTCCTGGGGCTACCGCTACCGGGCCCGCCTGTCGGTGCGTCATGTGCCCAAGAAGGGAGGGGTGCTCGTGGGCTTCCATGAGCGCAAGTCCAGCTACGTGGCCGACATGCGCCAGTGCGAGATCCTGCCGCCGCACGTCAGCGCCCTGCTGATCCCGCTGCGCGAACTGATTGCCGGGATGCGGGCCCGCGACCGTCTGCCGCAGATCGAGGTCGCCGTGGGTGATGCGGCGCAGCACACCGTCACCGCGCTGGTGCTACGCCATCTCGAACCCCTGGACGCGCATGACCTGGCCCGGCTGCGGGACTTCGCGCATGTGCATGGCGTCCAGTGGTGGTTGCAACCCAAGGGGCCCGACAGCGTCCATCTGCTGGACCCCGCCGACAGGCCCCTGGCTTACCGACTGCCGGAGTTCGGTGTCGACATGCCGTTTCGGCCCACCGACTTCACCCAGGTCAACCACCACATCAACCGCGTGCTGGTGGGCCGGGCGGTGCGCCTGCTGGACGTCCAGCCGCATGAGCGGGTCATCGACTGGTTCTGCGGCCTGGGCAATTTCACGCTGCCGCTGGCACGCCATGCACGCGAGGTGCTCGGCATCGAAGGCAGCGAAACCCTGGTGCAGCGCTCGCGCGAGAACGCGGTCCACAACGGCCTGGACGGTCGCGTCCGCTTCGAGGCGCGCAATCTGTTCGAACTCGAGGTGACCGATCTCCCACGCTACGGGTCGGCGCAGAAGTGGCTGGTCGATCCCCCCCGGGAAGGCGCGTTCGCGCTGTGCAAGGCCCTGGCCGACTGGCACCAGCGCCCGCAGACGGCACCGGACTTTCAACCTCCCCGGCGCATCGTGTACGTCTCGTGCAACTCCGCCACGCTGGCCCGCGATGCCGGGCTGCTGGTGCATCAGGCCGGCTACCGCTGTACCAGCGCCGGCGTGGTCAACATGTTCCCCCACACCGCCCACGTCGAGAGCATGGCGGTGTTCGAGCGGGACTGACCGCGCACCTCCACGAAGCACATCCCGGAAAAGCCGACGGGGCCGCAAGAGGCCCCGTCGTCGTGTCGCTCACACACCGCGCCCCAAGGGCGCAGCCGGTCTGTCAATCGCGTTCGCCGCCCAGCACGCCCAACAGGGCCAGCAGGTTCTGGAACACCATGTAGACGTTGATGTAGATGGACAGCGTGGCCGTCACGTAGTTGGTTTCGCCGCCATCGACGATGCGCTTGAGGTCATACAGCAGGTAGGCCGAGAACAGCAGCACCGCGATCGACGAGATCGTGAGCATCAGCGCAGGCATCTGCAGCCAGATGTTGGCCACGCTCGCCACAATGAGCAGGACCAGGCCGACCATCAGCCACTTGCCCATGCCCGACAGGTCGCGCTTGATCGTCGTGGCCAGGCTCGCCATGCCGAAGAACACCAAGGCAGTGCCGCCAAAGGCGGTCATGATCAACTGGGCCCCATTGGACAGGCCCAGCACCGCACCGATCAGGCGCGACAGCATCAGGCCCATGAAGAAGGTGAAGCCCAGCAGCAAGGCCACGCCCACGCCGGAGTTCTTGAACTTCTCGATCGCGAAGAAGAAGCCGAAGGCCACGGCCAGGAAGACCAGCAAGCCGACGAAGGGGCTGCCGGCGAAGAAGCTGAAACCGGTCGCCACGCCGATCCACGCCCCCAGCACCGTGGGGACCATCGACAGCGCAAGCAGCCAGTAGGTGTTGCGCAACACGCGGTTGCGCTGTTCGACCAGGACGGTCGAGCCGGTGTAGGCGGCATGCAGGCTTTCGTTCATCGAGCAGCTCCTCTCTGGGTCCAGGGGGTCACAGCGCACCGCGCGGGTGCGCCTGTCTTGGGACCGTCCCGAACGATTCTAGTTCCCTGCTGGGAGCAGCCCCGACTCTGGGGTAGGCTTGCGCCTGGGCGGTCGCGGACCGCTGGACTGACTCCCAAGGACCATCCATGCAACAGAAGTACCAACTGACGCTCGAGGACGTGAAGAAGATCGCACAGGCCGCCGAGGCCGAGGCCCTGGCCCATCAGTGGGCGGTGTCGATCGCCATCGTGGACGACGGCGGGCACCTGCTGTGGCTGCAGCGTCTGGATGGCGCAGCGCCGATCTCGGCCCACATTGCGCCGGCCAAGGCCCACACAGCCGCGCTCGGGCGGCGCGAGAGCAAGGTGTACGAGGACATCATCAACCAGGGGCGCACCTCGTTCCTGAGCGCCCCCACCCTGCACGGCCTGCTCGAGGGGGGTGTGCCCATCATGGTGGAAGGGCAGTGCGTCGGGGCTGTGGGGGTGAGCGGCGTGAAGTCCATCGAGGACGCCCAGGTCGCCCGGGCCGGCATCGCTGCTCTGATGGGCTGACACGAGGCGCCCGGCGGACGATGCCGGGCGTTGCCGCACCGGCACGTCGCCCGCATCGGGGCCGCATTGGAGCCCGACGAAGGGCAGGCACCTATTTGGTCAGGATGAGTTTGCCGAACTTGGTGGCACGCAGTTGATAGAGCGCGCCGTTGTGCTCGATCTGGACCGACTTGCGCCCCTGGAGCAGGCGGCTGCTGGGCAAAGTGACCTCCTGGCCCGGGGCCTCGGGCTCCTGAGGAGGGCAGGGCATGCGTGCGGTCGACGGGCGAGGCAGACTCAGGGTCGGTTTCATCTCACGGGCCTTTGTTCTTGGACTGTCATCCTGCACTGCAAAGCGGGGTGAACGGGCGGAGGCAGCGAAGGTTCCAGAGATTCAGCAGGAAAGGGCCCACCAGGCGGCTGCGACCACGACGAGCAGGCTCAGCAACCAGTCCATGGGGGCAGAGCGCTCACGCCAGGGCCAAGGCGGGCGCCATCACCGCAGCGCCTGCGCCGTGGGCGGGGCGGGACTGCACGGTGTGCAGCACCGACTGGGCGCAGTCGGCGCAGCGGCCACAGCAGGTGGCCACGCCGAGTTCCATCTGCAGGTCTTCGAAGGACCCGCAGCCTCGATGCACAGCATGCTGGATGTCGCGGTCGGAAACCCGTCGGCACACACAGACGATCATCGGAGCCCTCGGCTTGGTTGGAATGGAACTCAGTATAAATAAGAATGATTCGCACTACAAGACAGCACTGACGCCGGGGACTTCAGGCCCCGCCGGCTTTCATTTGGTTGCGAATCCGGCTTGCCGGCCCCCCCTCTGGGGGAGGCGGCGGGCGGGGCGCTGCCGCGATACTGCGCGGGTCGATGCGCGCCGGGCGGTGCTGCATCCTGACCTGCCACCTGGTGCCATGCCCTCGTTCCACTTGCTCGCCGTCGTGTCGTTCATCCGTTCATGCCCCCGCGACCGGGCGGTCCTGGAGTTCTGTTCATGAAGCCCGTCGAGGCGGCCGCGGCGCGGCAGCGGGCGAATGCGACCGCCGGGGTCTACGGAGCCCGCCTGCGCTTTTGGTTTCCGGTGATCCTGTTCGTGCTGGTGCTGGTGGCCTATTTCTGGCGACGGGGCGAGGCCTGGCGCTGGCATGAGCTGGCCTGGGCCGTGGCCGCCTTGGCCCAGGCGGCCATCCGCTGGCCGCACGTGCAGGCCAATCGGGCCAACCGGGTGAGGATGCATTGGGTGGACCGGCGCGAGCAGTGGCTGATGTTCCTCGTGTTCCTCGGGCTGCTGTGCCTGCCCATGCTGGCGCTGGCCACGCCGTGGTTCGATGCGCTGAGCTATGGGCTGCCCCCCTGGGTGCCCTGGGTCGGCGCCGTGATGATGGGGATCTCGCTGCTCTATTTCCATCGGGCGCACGTCGACCTGGGCCGGCACTGGTCGCCCTCGCTGGAGGTGCACGAGGAGCACCGGCTGGTCACGCAAGGGGTGTACGCCAGGGTGCGTCACCCGATGTACGCATTGATCTGGCTGTTTGCCCTGGCGCAGCCCCTGTTGGTGCACAACTGGTTGGCCGGGGTCTTCGGTGTGGTGGCCTTCGCTGCGCTGTATGTGCTGCGTGTCGGCCGGGAGGAGGCGCTGATGCTCGAGGCCTTCGGCGACGACTACCAGGCCTACATGTCACGCACCGGCCGGCTGTGGCCGGCGCGGCGCAGGCGCCCGTGAGTCAGGAGGTCTCACCCATCTGGGACTGCAGGTAGTTCTGCAACCCCACTTTGTCGACCAGCTCGATCTGGGTTTCGAGGAAGTCGATGTGCTCCTCGGTGTCATCCAGGATGTCCTGCAGCAGATCGCGTGAGACGTAGTCGCGCACGGTTTCGCAGTGAGCGATGGCGTCCTTGATCGTGCCTTGCGCGGCCTGCTCGAGCTTCAAGTCGCAGTGAAGGATCTCCACGACATTCTCCCCCACGAGCAGTTTGCCCAGATCTTGCAGATTGGGCAGGCCGTCGAGCGTGAGGATGCGGTCCATCAGGCGGTCGGCGTGCTTCATCTCGCCGATCGACTCCTCGTATTCCTTCTTCGCCAGCCGGTTCAGGCCCCAGTGCTTGAGCACCCGGTAGTGCAGGAAGTACTGGTTGATGGCCGTCAGCTCATTCTTGAGCTGTGCATTGAGGAACTCGATGACCTTGGCATCGCCTTTCATGGGCACTCCTTTTGTTATTGATCGTGGGCCGGACGTGCGCCCGGGCTTCCATTGTGAAGCCATCGCAGGTCTGCCCCCAAGTTCCGCACGATGCCCCTCGTTGCGCATCCGGGCTGCTTGTGCGTGCGACTAGCGTTCGCATTCTCATCCGCGTCGATCGGGTGAGTTTGCAAACGAGAATCGTTCGCATTAAGATGCTCGCATCGATTGACCGGAGAGCGCATGAAGCCCAATGCCCCGACCCATCCCCCCGCACAGGACGAGGAGCACGAGTTGCCGTGCGCCGAGGGGCTGCTGGCCGCCAGCCTGGCCCTGATGATCGGCTACGCCGATCCGGCGGCCTGCCCCGGCCACCGGCCGCTGCTGGCACGCAAGATCAGCGACAACCTGGCGGCGCTTTGCGAGCACCCCTTGCTCAACCCGAACTTCAGGACGGTGCTGTGGGGCTTGTGCCAGCGCTGGCAGGAGCGCTGCGAGGCCGATGCGCGGCAGGGGGCAGGGCCGGTGACCCAGGTTGCTGGCGAGGGACGGCTGCCCTGGATGAAGGCGCCGGCCACCTTGCAATAGCGACGCTCCACCCAGGGCGGTGCGGGGCAAGAGGGCGGGCAGGCTATAATTGACAGGTTTACCTGCAACCACCCCCCGCCCTCGCGAAACCTCCTGCCGTTTCCTCACCGGACGCCTGCTGGACGGGCAGCGCTGGGCGCGCACAACACCGGAGAACCCCCGTGCTGCCGCAACTGCCCCAAGCTCTTTTAGCACTCGCAGACGGCACGGTCTTTCGTGGCACCTCGATCGGCTGCGCCGGTCTCACGGTCGGTGAAGTGGTGTTCAACACCGCCCTCACCGGCTACCAGGAAATCCTCACCGACCCCAGCTACTGCCGGCAGATCGTCACGCTGACGTATCCGCACATCGGCAATGTCGGGGTCAACGACGAGGATGTCGAGGCGTCGAAAGTCCATGCCGCCGGCCTCATCATCAAGGACCTGCCGGTCCTGGAGTCCAACTTCCGCAAGACCCGCACGCTGTCGCAGTACCTGGCCGACGAAGGCACGGTGGCCATCGCCGACATCGACACGCGCCGTCTCACCCGCATCCTGCGTACCTCGGGCGCCCAGAACGGCTGCATCCTGGCGCTGCCGGCCGGGCAGGCACTCACACAGGCTCACGTCGAGGAGGCCATCGCCAAGGCCAAGGCGGCGCCCAGCATGGCGGGCCTCGACCTTGCCAAGGTCGTGAGTGCCACTCAGCGCTACGAATGGACCCAGACGGCATGGCGTCTGGGCCGCGGCTACGGCACGCAGGCCGCGCCGCGCTGGCACGTGGTGGCCTACGACTTTGGCGTGAAGTACAACATCCTGCGCATGCTGGCCGAGCGCGGCTGCAGGGTCACGGTCGTGCCTGCACAGACGCCGGCCGGTGAGGTGCTGGCCCTGAACCCGGACGGCATCTTCCTGTCCAACGGCCCCGGCGACCCGCAGCCCTGCGACTACGCGATCGCAGCCGCGCGTGAACTGATCGACACCGGCCTCCCCACCTTCGGCATCTGCCTGGGGCACCAGATCATGGCCCTGGCCTCGGGGGCGCGCACCTTCAAGATGAAGTTCGGCCACCACGGGGCCAACCACCCCGTGAAGGACCTCGACAGCGGGCGCGTGAGCATCACCAGCCAGAACCACGGCTTTGCCGTGGACGAAAAGACCTTGCCGGCCAACCTGCGCCCCACCCACGTGAGTCTGTTCGACGGCACGCTGCAGGGCCTGGCCCGCACCGACAGACCCGCTTTCTGCTTCCAGGGCCACCCGGAAGCCTCTCCCGGACCCCATGACATCGGCTATCTCTTCGACCGGTTTGTGTCGCTGATGGAGAACAAGAATGCCTAAGCGCACAGACATCCAGAGCATCCTCATCATCGGCGCCGGCCCGATCATCATCGGCCAGGCCTGCGAGTTCGACTACTCCGGCGCCCAGGCCTGCAAGGCGCTGCGGCAGGAGGGCTACAAGGTCATCCTGGTCAACAGCAACCCGGCGACCATCATGACCGACCCGGACATGGCCGATGTGACCTACATCGAGCCCATCACCTGGCAGGTGGTCGAGCGCATCATTGCCAAGGAGCGTCCGGATGCCATCTTGCCCACCATGGGGGGGCAGACCGCGCTGAACTGCGCGCTCGACCTGCACCGCCATGGCGTGCTGGCCAAGTACGGCGTGGAGATGATCGGCGCCAACGAGCACGCGATCGAGAAGGCCGAGGACCGGCTGAAGTTCAAGGACGCGATGACCAAGATCGGCCTGGACTCCGCCAAGTCGGGCATCGCCCATTCGATGGAAGAGGCCTGGGCGGTGCAAAAGCGCATCCAGGCCGAGATCGGGGGCTCGGGTTTCCCGATGGTGATCCGCCCGAGCTTCACGCTGGGGGGCACGGGTGGCGGCATCGCCTACAACCCTGAAGAATTCGAGGAGATCTGCAAACGCGGTCTGGACCTGTCGCCCACCAACGAGCTGCTCATCGAGGAGTCGCTGATCGGCTGGAAGGAATACGAGATGGAAGTCGTGCGCGACCGCGCCGACAACTGCATCATCGTGTGCTCGATCGAGAACCTCGACCCGATGGGCATCCACACTGGCGATTCCATCACCGTGGCGCCGGCGCAGACGCTCACCGACAAGGAATACCAGCTGATGCGCAACGCGTCGATCGCCATCCTGCGCGAAATCGGCGTGGACACGGGCGGCTCGAACGTGCAGTTCGCCATCCATCCCGACAGCGGCCGCATGATCGTGATCGAGATGAACCCGCGCGTGTCGCGCTCATCGGCTCTGGCGTCCAAGGCCACGGGCTTCCCGATTGCCAAGGTGGCGGCCAAGCTGGCGGTGGGCTACACGCTGGACGAACTGCGCAACGAGATCACCGGAGGGGCCACGCCTGCGAGCTTCGAGCCCAGCATCGACTACGTGGTCACCAAGATCCCGCGCTTTGCCTTCGAGAAGTTCCGCGAGGCCGATGCCCATCTGACCACCCAGATGAAGTCGGTGGGCGAGGTCATGGCCATGGGCCGCACCTTCCAGGAAAGCTTCCAGAAGGCGCTGCGCGGCCTGGAGACTGGCATCGACGGCCTCACCGAACGCAGCACCGACCGCGAGGAGATCGTGCAGGAGATCGGCGAGCCCGGCCCCGAGCGCATCCTTTATGTTGCCGACGCCTTCCGCATCGGCATGAGTCTGGCCGAGGTGCATGAGGAGACGGCCATCGACCCATGGTTTCTTGCGCAGATCGAGGAGCTCGTCCGCATCGAGGCCCGATTGGCCGGCCGCACCTTGCCCAGCCTGTCGGCCGAGGAGCTGCGCTTTCTCAAGCGCAAGGGCTTTTCGGACAAGCGATTGGCCAAGTTGCTCGGTACCGATCAGCATGCGGTACGCCAGGCCCGGCATGCCCTGGGCATCCGCCCGGTTTACAAGCGCGTGGACACCTGCGCGGCGGAGTTTGCCACCCAGACGGCTTACATGTACTCCACCTACGACGAGGAGTGCGAGGCCGAGCCCACGAACAAGAAAAAGATCATGGTGCTGGGCGGCGGGCCCAACCGGATCGGCCAGGGCATCGAGTTTGACTACTGCTGCGTCCATGCGGCGCTGGCGATGCGCGAGGATGGCTACGAGACCATCATGGTCAACTGCAATCCCGAGACCGTCTCGACCGACTACGACACCTCCGACCGCCTCTACTTCGAGCCGGTGACGCTGGAGGACGTGCTGGAGATCGTCGAGAAGGAACAGCCCGTCGGCGTGATCGTGCAGTACGGCGGCCAGACCCCGCTGAAGCTCGCGCTCGACCTCGAAGCCAATGGTGTGCCTATCATCGGCACCAGCCCCGACAGCATCGACATCGCCGAAGACCGCGAGCGCTTCCAGCAACTGCTGCACACCCTGGGGCTCAAACAGCCACCCAACCGCACGGCCCGCACCGAGGAGCAGGCCCTGCAGATGGCCCGGGAGATCGGCTATCCGCTGGTGGTGCGCCCGAGCTACGTGCTGGGCGGCCGCGCGATGGAGATCGTGCACGGCGACAAGGACCTGGAGCGCTACATGCGCGAGGCGGTGCGCGTGAGCGAGAAGTCGCCCGTGCTGCTCGACCGCTTCCTCGACGACGCCATCGAGGTCGATGTGGACTGCGTCGCCGACGGCGAGTCGGTGATGATCGGCGGCATCATGGAGCACATCGAGCAGGCGGGCGTGCACTCGGGCGACTCGGCCTGCTCGCTGCCGCCTTACACGCTGCCGGCCAGCCTGCAGGACGAGTTGCGCCGGCAGACCACCCTGATGGCCCAGGCTCTCAAGGTGGTTGGGTTGATGAACGTGCAGTTCGCCATCCAGGGCGAGGGCGACGCCGCCACCGTCTACGTGCTGGAGGTCAACCCGCGCGCCTCGCGCACTGTGCCCTACGTGTCCAAGGCCACCGGCCAGCCGCTGGCCAAGATCGCCGCGCGCTGCATGGCCGGGCGCAAGCTCAAGGACCAGCAGGGCCTGGGCGGGCGTGCGCCCCATGAGGTGATTCCGCCCTACTACTCGGTGAAAGAAGCGGTCTTCCCCTTCAACAAGTTCCCCGGTGTCGACCCGGTGCTGGGCCCCGAGATGCGCTCCACCGGCGAGGTGATGGGCGTGGGCAAGACCTTCGGCGAAGCCATGCTCAAGAGCCAGCTCGCGGCCGGCTCGCGCCTGCCCGCTTCAGGCACCGTGTGCCTGACGGTGAAGGACGCCGACAAGGCGCGGGCGGTGGAGGTGGCGCGCCAGTTGCATGCTCTGGGCTTCCAGCTCGTGGCCACGAGGGGGACGGGCGCGGCGATCGCCGCCGCCGGCATCCCGGTGCGGGTGGTCAACAAGGTCAAGGACGGCCGGCCTCACATCGCCGACATGATCAAGGCTGGCGAGATCCAGCTCGTGTTCACCACCGTGGACGAAACCCGCACGGCGATCGCGGATTCGCGCTACATCCGCACCGCGGCCCTGGCCAACCGTGTGACCTACTACACGACCATGGCCGGTTGCGAGGCGGCCGTGGAGGCCATGAAGCACCAGGCGGATCTGGTCGTCTATTCCGTGCAAGAATTGCACAAGACGCTACACTGAGCTTCCATTTCCGAACCCCAGGCCGCCGCCGACCGTCCCGTGCAGGACCCGGCGGCGGCTGATTTTTTGCTGACCTGCGCCCTGTCCCCGGACGGTCACCGGCGGGGCAGGACGCCATGACGATGTGAGAGAGAAGACCGTATGGCCACCATTCCGCTGACCAAGCGTGGCGCCGAGAAGCTCAAGGCCGAACTCGCGCGCCTGAAATCCGTGGAGCGCCCGGCCGTGATCCATGCGATCGCGGAGGCCCGCGCGCAAGGCGACCTGTCCGAGAACGCCGAGTATGACGCGGCCAAGGACAAGCAGGGCTTCATCGAAGGCCGCATTCAGGAGATCGAAGGCAAGTTGGCCGTGGCCCAGATCATCGATCCGGCGGCGCTCGATGCCGGCGGGCGGGTGGTTTTCGGCTCGACGGTCGACCTGGAGGAAGAGGAATCCGGCGATGCCGTGACCTACCAGATCGTTGGTGATGACGAGGCCGATCTCAAACAGGGCCTGATTTCGATCAGCTCGCCCATCGCGCGCGCACTGATTGGTAAAGAGGCCGGCGACGTGGCCGAGGTGCAGGCCCCCGGCGGCATCAAGCGCTACGAGATCGTCGAGGTCCGCTACATCTGAACCGGGGACGGGCCATGCTGCGACGCTGGATGGCCTGGGTCGCTGGCCTGTGGGCTGGGGGGGTGCTGACCCTCGGTGCCGTGGCCGCACCCTCGGCGTTTGCCGTGCTCGAGCGCGCCCAGGCGGGGCGCTTCGTGGCCCGGGTGTTCGCGATCGAGGCCCACGCCGGCCTGGCGTTGGCGGTGCTGCTGATCCTGCTGGCGCGCCGCCAGGCCGTGCAGCAGGACGGTTCGCGTTTCAGCCTGGAGCTGGGGCTGGCGCTGGGGGCCCTGTTCTGCACGGTGGCGGGCTACTTTGCGGTGCAGCCGATGATGGCAGCGGCGCGCTTGGGGCAGGGCGCGTGGTCGTTTGCGGCCCTGCACGGGGTGTCCTTGGCCTTCTTCGCCCTCAAGGGGATCGTGCTGCTGGCCCTGGCGTGGCGTGCCACCGCATCGGCGGCGCGCCATTGACGGGGCTGCTGCAGAAGCGGTTGCTCAGGACTCGAGGGCGCGTTTCTTGCGGCTCACGGTGCGCTCCTTGGCGCGCTTGACCGTACCGCCTTTCGTCAGGCGCTGGTTGCCCAGCACCGTGAGCTTCTTCACCTCGGGCCGCTGGCCCCCCCGCTTGGAGTACTTGATCACCTTGACCACTTTGGGGCCGGGCTTGCGATCTTCATCTACCGGTTTGGCCTTGGGCGGGATCGGGCGCCACAGCACCAGCAGCTTGCCGATGTGCTGGACGGGCGCGGCCCCCAGCCGGTCACTGAGCTGGGCGAGCATGTCCTCGCGGGCTTGGCGGTCATCGGAGAAGACGCGCACCTTGATCAGGCCATGGGCCTTGAGGGCGGCGTCGGCTTCCTTCAGGACGGCCTCGGTGAGACCCTCGGCGCCGATCAGGACGACGGGGTCGAGATGATGGGCCTCGGAGCGCTTTTCCTTGCGCTGGGCTGCAGTGAGTGTGATCGCGGACATCCGCCTATTATCGTCGGGTCATGAACATCAAGACCAAGAGCAAGAAGGTCAACCGGGCGTGGCTGCACGACCACCTGACCGATCCCTATGTGAAGCTGGCCCAGAAGGAGGGCTATCGCTCGCGCGCCGCCTACAAGCTCAAGGAGATCGACGAGACCCTGGGCCTGATCCGGCCGGGCCAACTCGTGGTCGACCTGGGAGCGGCACCGGGAGCCTGGAGCCAGTACGTGCGCCGGCGGTTCGCCCCCCGCGATGCCGTCGGTGGGGGGGCTAAGGCCGGTGCGCTGAACGGGCAGCTCATCGCACTGGATCTCCTCGAAATGGAGCCCATCGAAGGGGTGCGCTTCATCCGCGGCGACTTCCGCGAGGAAGCCGTCCTGGCCGAACTCGAAGCGGCGGTGGCCGGCCGGCCGGTGGACGTCGTGATCTCCGACATGGCGCCCAATCTGTCGGGCATCGCGGCGTCGGATGCTGCCCGCATCGCTCACCTGGTCGAACTGGCGGTGGAGTTCGCCTGTGCGCACTTGCACCAGAATGGTGCGCTCGTCTGCAAAGTCTTCCACGGCAGCGGATACAGCCAGCTCGTCGAGCTCTTCAAGCATCGCTTCCGTGTGGTCAAGCCGATCAAGCCCAAGGCCTCACGCGACAAGTCGGCGGAAACCTTCCTGGTGGGGCTGGGTCTCAAGGCCAAGACGGCGGCCTGCTGAACGCTATTTCCGCGATAGTGTGAAAGGTCTCGCACCGAAGCACGCCATACGTCAAACTTGGGTCGGAAACGGGGTCACCTGTGCCAGGGCGTCTTGCTTGAGTCGAATAGAATGACCCTCATCTTGCTTGTCAACAGGCAGTTCTTGTAGTTTGTGTCGGAGAAGGAGCCGCGGTGAACAATCAATGGTTCTCGAAGGTGGCTGTATGGCTGGTGATCGCACTCGTGCTGTTCACCGTCTTCAAGCAGTTTGATCGCACCGCGGTCACCACCGGGCAGATCGCTTACTCCGACTTTCTGGAGGAGGTGCGCAACAAGCGCATCAAGAGCGTCACCTTGCAGGAAGGTTCGGGTGGAGGCACCGAGATCATCGCCATCACGAATGATGATCGGCGCATCCGCACGACGGCCACCTACCTCGACCGTGGCCTGGTGGGCGATCTCATCAACAACAACGTCCGCTTCGACGTGAAGCCGCGCGAGGAACCCTCGCTGCTGATGAGCATCCTCATCTCCTGGGGGCCGATGTTGCTGCTGATCGGCGTGTGGATCTACTTCATGCGTCAGATGCAAGGGGGTGGCAAGGGCGGGGCGTTCAGCTTCGGCAAGTCGCGCGCGCGCATGCTCGACGAGTCGAATAACTCGGTCACCTTTGCCGATGTGGCCGGCTGTGACGAGGCCAAGGAAGAGGTCAAGGAGCTGGTCGACTTCCTGAAAGACCCGCAGAAGTTCCAGAAGCTCGGCGGCCGCATTCCGCGTGGCGTGCTGATGGTCGGGCCTCCGGGCACCGGCAAGACGCTGCTGGCCAAGTCCATCGCCGGCGAGGCCAAGGTGCCCTTCTTCTCGATCTCCGGCTCGGACTTCGTTGAGATGTTCGTTGGCGTGGGCGCGGCCCGCGTGCGCGACATGTTCGAGCAGGCGAAGAAGAACGCACCTTGCATCATCTTCATCGACGAGATCGACGCCGTGGGCCGTCATCGCGGCGCGGGTCTGGGTGGCGGCAACGACGAGCGCGAGCAGACGCTCAATCAGATGCTCGTCGAGATGGACGGCTTCGAGACCAATCTGGGCGTGATCGTGATCGCCGCGACGAACCGGCCCGATGTGCTCGACCCGGCCCTGCTGCGCCCGGGCCGTTTCGACCGCC
>NZ_JBKBVU010000237.1:0-4206 GCF_046289365.1 Caldimonas sp.
CGCGGCATTGAGCTGTGAGCCGATGACGCGTGCCCTGCTGATCGCCGGCCCCGCCTCGGGCCAAGGCAAGACCTCGCTCACCTGCGCGCTGGCCCGCCGTTTACGCCAGCAAGGCCAGCGCGTGCGGGCCTTCAAGATCGGCCCCGACTTCATCGACCCCGGCTTCCTGCTTGCGGCCACCGGCGCGCCGGTGCGCAACCTCGACCTGTGGATGGTGGGCGAAGCCGAATGCCGCCGCGAACTGGCCCGCGCCGCCGCGCAGGCCGACTGGCTGCTGGTGGAAGGTGCGATGGGCCTGTACGACGGCGCCCCCAGCGCCGCCGACCTGGCCACTCGCCTGAGCCTGCCCGTGCTCCTCGTGATCGACGCCGGCGCCATGGCCGAAACCTTCGGTGCGCTGGCGCTGGGCTTGCAGATGCACGGCCGCAAGCGCGGCGTGCAGGTGGTGGGCGCCATGGCCAACCGCGTGGCCAGCCCCGGCCACGCGCGCATGCTGGCCGGCAGCCTGCCCGAAGGGGTGCCCTGGTGGGGCCACCTGGGCCGCGCCACCACTGCCTTGCCCGAACGCCACCTGGGCCTGGTGCAGGCGCAGGAACTGCAGGCCGGCCTCGACGACGCCTGGGCCGCCCTCGATGCCGCCCTGGTGCTGGAGGCCGATGCACTGCAGGCCCTGCCCGCCTGGCAGCCCCCGCCGCTGGAGGCCGCGCCCCTGTTCGAGCCCCTGCTGGCCGGCCACCGCATCGCCGTGGCGCGCGATGCCGCGTTCTCGTTCTGCTACGAAGCCAACCTCGACCTGCTGCGCGCGCTGGGCGCCGAAGTGCGGACGTTTTCACCGCTGGCCGACGAACCCGTGCCGGCCGGCTGCGATGGCGTGTACCTGCCCGGCGGCTACCCCGAACTGCACGCCGCGAAACTGGCCGCTTGCCACCGATTCATGAGCAGCCTGCGCGCCCACCACGCTGCGGGCCGCCCCATCGTGGCCGAATGCGGCGGCATGATGGCGTGCGCCCGCGTGCTGCGCACGCGCGATGGCGCAGAACACCCCATGGCCGGCCTGCTGGATGCCACCGCCGTCATGGGCGAACGCCTTGCCGGCATCGGCCTGCACCACTGGGACACCCCCCTGGGCTCACTGCGCGGGCATGTGTTTCACTACAGCCGCCTCGAAGCCGGCCCCACACTGCGCCCCACCCACCTCACCCAACCCCGCCGCTACGGCGGCCCCGAAGCCGTCTACCAACAAGGCCGCCTCACGGCGAGCTTCTTCCACGGCTACTTCGCGTCGGCGCCAGAGGTGGTGGCGGGGTTGTTTGGGCGGGGGTGAGGCCGGCCAGGCGGGCTTGGCACGCCGCGTCCTCGGCCACACGGCCAGAACGATCAATACCAGCCCCCGGAGGCACTGGCTGCCGCCGCATCGCCCAGGTGGGCTCGCTCCGGCCGCAGGAATCTCAAAATCGATGCGGCGCTTGACGGTGTCGAGCTTGACGTCCTCGACAACCCACGGCGGTTGCAAAAGCCGTGTCCGTGAGCGGCATGGGGCCACAATCAGAAGATGGCGGGGCCTTCAGCCGTTGTGTGCCCCCAATGGTGCCCCCACTTCGGCTTGGCTGTCGAAGAACAGCACGACATCGGAAAACAAAAAAGCCCCGTCTGACGGGGCTCTGTAGAGGGTCTTGCGGTCTGTCGCGGTCATTGCCGCATTTATGGTTGGCGGAGACGGAGGGATTCGAACCCTCGATGCAGGTTTTGCCCGCATACTCCCTTAGCAGGGGAGCACCTTCGGCCTCTCGGTCACGTCTCCAACCGGAAATCGACGAAGGGCTGCATTCTAACCGCGAATGCCGGCCCTGCGCACGGTCTTTTGCAGATTCAGGCCGCGTCCTGATCGAGGTCGAAGGCCTTGTGCAGTGCGCGCACGGCCAGCTCCATGTACTTCTCGTCGATCACCACGCTGGTCTTGATCTCGCTGGTGGTGATCATCTGGATGTTGATGCCCTCTTCTGCCAGCACCCGGAACATGCGGCTGGCCACGCCGGCGTGCGAACGCATGCCGATACCCACGATCGACACCTTGCAGATCTTCGTATCGCCCACGACCTCGTTGGCGCCCAGGTGGGGCACGACCTTCTCCTTGAGCAGGTCGATGGTCTTGGCGTAGTCGTTGCGATGCACCGTGAACGAGAAGTCGGTCTTGCCGTCATGCGAGACGTTCTGCAGGATCACATCGACATCGATGTTGGCATCGGCCACGGCACCGAGGATCTGGTAGGCGATGCCCGGCTTGTCGGGCACGCCCATCACGGTGATTTTGGCCTCGTCGCGGTTGAAGGCGATACCCGACACAACGGCTTGTTCCATGTTCTCGTCTTCCTCAAAGGTGATCAGCGTGCCCGACTTGGCTTCCTCGTCGAGAGGGATGTCCCAGGGCGTGAAGCTCGACAACACACGCAGCGGCACGCGGTACTTGCCGGCGAATTCGACGGACCGGATCTGCAGCACCTTCGATCCCAGGCTGGCCATCTCCAGCATCTCCTCGAAGCTGATGGTGTGCAGCCGGCGCGCCTCGGGCACGATGCGCGGGTCGGTGGTGTAGACCCCATCCACATCGGTGTAGATCAGGCATTCGGCCGCCTTCATCGCCGCCGCGATGGCCACCGCCGAGGTGTCCGAGCCGCCGCGACCCAGCGTGGTGATGTGGCCTTGGGCATCGATGCCCTGGAAGCCAGTAATGATGACCACCTTGCCGGCGTCGAGGTCGGCACGCACCCGCGTGTCGTCGATGCTCTCGATGCGTGCCTTCGTGTAGGCCGAATCGGTGCGCACCGGCACCTGCCAGCCCGTGTAGCTGATCGCGTCGATGCCTTCGGCCTGCAGTGCGATGGCCAGCAAGCCCACCGACACCTGCTCGCCGGTGGAGGCGATCATGTCCAGTTCGCGGGCGTAGGCGGTGGTATGCGCTGCCGGAGCCAGCTCCTTGGCCAAGCCCAGCAGGCGGTTGGTTTCGCCGCTCATGGCCGAGGGCACGACCACCATCTGGTGGCCGGCACGGTGCCATTTGGCGACGCGCTTGGCAACGTTGCGGATGCGCTCGGTCGAGCCCATCGACGTGCCACCGTACTTGTGAACGATGAGTGCCATGGGAAGTGCTGCGCGGTGTGGATGGTTGGCTGGCTTTTGCGCCGCGGTCGCAAACATGGGATTGTAGCGCCAGCGGCTGAGGGTTTTCCTCCTCTTCGTCCCGTCGGCCATCCCTAGAATCGCGCGCCATGAACACGCTGGCCGAGATGCTGCGTCAGTCGAGCTGGGGCCGCAACCTCCCGCTGCCCGAGATGAACCGGGTCATCGCAGAGTCCTCGCAGCGTGAGGTGCCCGCCGGCGGCCATGCAGCCCATGCTGGACAGGTCGTGGAGCACTGGATCGGCCTGATCGACGGCCTGCTGAAGATGTCGGTCACCGCGCCCAATGGCAAGGTGTCCACGCTGACTGGCGTGAGCGCCGGAGGCTGGTTCGGTGAAGGCTCGCTGATCAAGCGTGAAGCGCGCCGGTACGACGTGATCGCTCTGCGCCCTTCGCGCATTGCGCTGGTCCCTTATGCCACCTTCGAGAGACTGCGGGCCACGCACCTGGGCTTCAACCACTATCTGCACAACCTGATGAACGCGAGGCTGAGCCTGTTCATCGGTCTGCTGGAATACGACCGTCTGCTCGGCAGCGACGCGAAGGTCGCACGCTGTCTGGCCACGCTCTTCAACCCCGACCTCTATCCTTCGCCCGGGCCCTATGTGGATCTCAGCCAGCACGAGATCGGGCTGCTGTGCGGCCTGTCGCGCCAACGGGTCAATGCAGCGCTGCGCACCTTGCACGACGCGGGCCTGGTGCGACTCGAGCACCGGGGGCTGACGGTGCTGGACCTCGAGGGCCTGCGGCACTTCGCGCAAGGACGCTGAGGCATTGGCGGGTCAGCCGCCGGCTTCCCAGCGCAGGCGCCATTGGCGCCGCCCGGCGTCGGCCCAGGCGCGCGCATCCATGCCCAGGCTGGGCACGAAGAGGAGGTGCCCCTGCGCGTCGTACACCAGCGGCCCTTCGCGTGCCCAGACCGGCACCCCGGCCGACTGGAACTGCTTCTTCAAAGTGCGCGGCGGCCTCCCGGGGCCGGCCTGGAACTGCTCGCCGCCGCTGCGGGCGCGAAGTTCGATGCGACGCAGG
>NZ_JBKBVU010000025.1:0-27412 GCF_046289365.1 Caldimonas sp.
AGCGAGGCCGTGCCCCAGCGTTTCGAGGAACCCGTGCTGCGACTCGAGGACTTCGAGCCACCGCCGGCCGACGCGCTGGAGAGCGCGCTGGCACCAACCCCCGCGCGGCGGCAGACCGGGCCGCGTCTGGACCCTTTGATCGATGCCATCGTCCCGCTGAGCGTGGAGCTGCGCTTCACCGGCGACAGTGTGATGCACCACCTGCCTGCCACCCGGCGTGCCGGCAGCAAACCCTTCTTCATCGAGGGGCTGAATGACGCCACCTCCGAATGGGAGCCGCCCCAGGCCGGTCAGACCTACCGCGAGTTCCAGGCCGGCGTGCAGTTGGCCAACCGCACTGGGGCGCTCAACGAGATCGAATACTCCGAGTTCGTGCAGAAGGTGCAGGCTTTTGCCGATGCGATCGGCGCGACGGCCGATTTCCCCGACATGCTCGACGTGGTCGCGCGCGCCCGCGAACTCGACCAGTTCGCCAGCCAGCACGATGCCCAGCTCGCCTGCCGTCTGGTGGCCCGCGGAGCGGCCTGGTCGGTAGCCTACATCCAGCAGCATGCGGCGCGCCATGGCTTTGTCTCCGGGGCCGTGCCGGGCCGTCTGGTGCTGCCGGGCAGCCAAGAAGGCGCTCCGGCCATGCTGATCCTGCAGTTCGACGCCCAGGCCGCCTTTGCCGAAGATCCCAACCGGGCGGCGGTGCGCGATGTGAGCCTGGCCTTCGACGTGCCTCAGACGAGCGCCGACGAGGCCCCCTTCCAGGCCTGGCAGGCCAGCGCGCAGGCCCTGGCCCTGGGCATGGAGGCCGCGGTGGTGGACGATGCCGGCCAGCCCCTGGGCCCCCAGGCGTTCGACGCCATCGGCCGCGAGCTCGAGCGGCTCTACGCCACATTGGAAGCGCGTGGCCTGCCGGCGGGTTCGCCGGCAGCGCGCCGCCTGTTCAGCTGAAGTCGCGCACCACGCGCGCGGGTTCGCGCATGAGCACGAATTCCTCGGCGGCAGTGGGATGCACGGCCAAGGTCCGGTCGAACTGGGTCTTTGTGGCACCGCAGCTCAGTGCTACCGCCAGGCTCTGCACGATCTCCGGGGCGTCGGTGCCCAGCATGTGCACGCCCATCACCCGGTCGGACACATCGTCGACCAGCAGCTTCATGTAGCAGCGCTCAGCGCCCCCGAAGAAGGCCTGGCGCATCGGGCGGAAGTCGCTCTCGTAGACCCGGTAAGGCTGGCGGCGCTGCCGCATCGCGGCCTCGGTGAGGCCGATCGTGCCCACGGGCGGCAAGGTGAACACGGCTGTGGCGGTCAGGCGCAAGTCGGGGAAACGATGGGTGGGGCCAAAGAGCGCATCGGCCAGCGCCCGTCCCTGGGCGATGGCCACCGGCGTGAGGTTGAGCCGGTCGGTCACGTCACCGATGGCGTAGACCCCCTCGGCTGGGGTCTGCAGCCGCTCATCGACCGGGACAGCACCGTGGCTGCCCAGCGGGATGCCCAGCGTCTCCAGACCCAGCCCGGCCGTGTTGGGCCGTCGGCCCGTGGCGTTGAGCACGAAGCTGGCCGCGAGGCAGCGGCCATCGGCCAGCACCACCTCCCAGCGGCCCGGCCCGCCGCGCACGGCCTTCACGCCCTGGCCCGAGATCCGCTCGATGCCCGCCTGCTCCAGGGCTGCCGCCAGGCGGCGCCGCACGTCTTCGTCGAAGCCCCGCAGGGGCAGGTCGGCACGGTGGACCAGCCGCACACAGACCCCCAGTCGGGCCAGCATGCTCGCGAACTCCAGCGCGATATAGCCGGCGCCGATCACCGTCGCGTCGGCCGGCAGCTCGCGCAGGTCGAGCAGCTCGTCGGAGGTGGGGCAATCGGCGATGCCCTCGATACTGTCGCGCACCGGCGAGGCCCCGGTGGCGATCAGCAGCCGTCGCGCGCGCAGCGTGCGCGCACCCACCTGCACCGTGTGCGGGCCCAGCACACGGGCCCGGCCTTCGAAGAGGGTCACGCCGGAGCTGGCCAGCAACTGGCGGTACACGCCTTCGAGGCGATCGGTCTCGGCCTTCTTGCGTGCAGCCCAGCGGGCCATGTCGAAGCGTGGGGCCCCATCGGGCAGCACCCAGCCGTATTCGGCCGCCTCGCGCAAGGCATCCCCATACTGTGCGGCGTACATCAGCAGCTTTTTCGGCACACAGCCGCGGATCACGCAGGTGCCGCCCACGCGGGAGGCTTCCACGATGCCGACCTTGGCGCCATGGGCTGCGGCCCGGCGCGAGGCCGCCACACCGCCTGAGCCGGCGCCCAGGGTCAGGAGGTCGAAATCGAAGGTCTCGGACATGGCAGGCTCTCCGGTGGCCATGCGCGCAGCTTAGCGCCCCCATGGCGAGGGCGTGCGCCGTGCGGGACAATGCCGTTCCATGAGCCAGCCTTCCCTGTTCGACCCGGCCCCGGCCTCCAGCGCCGAAGCGGCCCGGCGTGCCGCGTGGTTGCGCGAGCAACTGCATCACCATGCCCACCTGTACTATGTGCTCGATGCGCCCCAGATCCCGGATGCCGAGTACGACCGGATGTTCCAGGAGCTGCAGGCCCTGGAGGCCGCGCATCCCGAACTGTTGACGCCGGACTCGCCCACCCAGCGCGTGCTGGGCCGGGTGCTCGAGGGCTTCGAGCCGGTGCGGCATGCGGTGCCCATGCTGTCCATCCGCACCGAGACCGACACCGAACCCACTGGCGCCGCGAACTTCGACGCCCGCGTGCGACGCGAACTCAAGCTGACCGAGGCCGATCCGCCCATCGAGTACCAAGCCGAGCTGAAGTTCGACGGCCTGGCCATCAGCCTGCGTTACGAGGGTGGTGTGCTGGTGCGTGCGGCCACGCGGGGCGACGGCGAGGTGGGTGAAGACGTGACCCAGAACATCCGCACGATCCGCCAGATTCCGTTGCGCCTGAGCGGTGCGGCACCCGAGGTGCTGGAGGTGCGGGGCGAGGTCTACATGCGCCGGGATGATTTCGAGCGGCTCAACGCCCGCCAACGCGAGCTGGGCGAGAAGACCTTCGTCAACCCGCGCAACGCGGCGGCGGGCGCGGTGCGGCAGCTCGATCCGGCGATCGCAGCCCGGCGGCCTCTGAGCTTTTTCGCCTACGGCTGGGGCGAGGTGTCGGGCTGGCCTGAGCAGCCCGACACACAGTCCGGTGTGCTCGATGCCTTTGTGGCCCTGGGCCTGCCGGTGTGCGAGGAGCGTGCCGTGGTGCAGGGCGCGCAAGGCCTGATCGAGTTTCACCGTCGCATCGGCCAACGGCGTGATCAACTGCCTTTCGACATCGACGGGGTGGTCTACAAGGTGAACCGTCTGGACCTGCAGCGGCAGCTCGGCTACGTCACCCGCGAGCCGCGCTGGGCCGTGGCGCACAAGTATCCGGCGCAGGAGCAGATGACCACGGTGCTCGACATCGACATCCAGGTGGGCCGCACCGGCAAGCTCACGCCGGTGGCCAAGCTCGCGCCGGTCTTCGTGGGTGGCGTCACCGTGACCAACGCCACGCTGCACAACGAAGACGAAACCCGCCGCAAGGACGTGCGCATTGGCGACACGGTGATCGTGCGCCGCGCCGGCGACGTGATCCCCGAGGTGGTGGCCGTCGTCCTGGAACGCCGGCCGCCCGATGCCGGCGAGCCCTTCGACCTGTACCGGCGCCTGGCCGGCCGCTGCCCGGTGTGTGGCAGTGCCATCGTCCGCGAGGAAGGCGAGGTGGACTGGCGCTGCAGCGGCGGGCTGTACTGCGCGGCCCAACGCAAGCAGGCGCTGCTGCATTTCGCCCAGCGCCGGGCCATGGACATCGAGGGTCTGGGCGACAAGCTCGTCGATCAGCTCGTCGATGGAGGCCTCATCCGCACCCTGCCTGAGCTCTACACGCTGGGCGTGGCCAAGCTTTCGGCACTGGACCGGATGGGAGACAAGAGCGCCCGCAACCTGGTCGAGGCGCTGGAGAAATCCAAGCAGACCACGCTGCCGCGCTTTCTCTTCGCGCTGGGCATCCGCCACGTGGGTGAGGCCACGGCCAAGGACCTGGCACGCCACTTCGGCAGCCTGGACCGCATCATGGATGCGCGCGTGGAAGAACTGCTGGAGGTCAACGACGTGGGCCCCGTGGTGGCCCAGAGCATCCGCACCTTCTTCGATCAGCTGCACAACCGCGAGGTGGTCGAGCAGTTGCGCGCTGCGGGCGTGCACTGGCCCGAAGGCGAGGGCACGGCCAGCGACGCCCCGCGGCCGCTGCTGGGCAAGACCCTGGTGCTGACCGGCACCTTGCCCACGATGAGCCGGGACGAGGCCAAGGCCTTGATCGAGGCGGCCGGCGGGAAGGTGGCCGGCTCGGTGAGCAAGAAGACCCACTACGTGGTGGCCGGCGCGGAAGCCGGCAGCAAGCTGGCCAAGGCCGAGGAACTGGGCGTGCCGGTGCTGGACGAGTCGGGCCTGAAAGCCCTGCTGGATGGGAAGGACGTCTGAAATGGCTGTTCGAGAGATCCTCAAGATGGGCGACCCGCGCCTGCTGCGCGTGGCCAAGCCGGTGCTCGAGTTCGATACCCCCGAGCTGCGAGCCCTGGTGGACGATCTTTTCGACACCATGCGTGCCGCAAACGGCGCCGGGCTCGCCGCCCCCCAGATTGGTGTGGACTTGGCCGTGGTGATCTTCGGCTTTGCCCGCAACGAACGCTATCCCGAGGCGCCGCCCGTGCCCGAGACCGTGCTGGTCAATCCGCAGATCGAGCCGCTGGGCGATGCAGAAGAAGAAGGCTGGGAAGGCTGCCTGTCGGTGCCCGGCCTGCGCGGCGTGGTGCCGCGCTTTGCGCGCATCCGCTACAGCGGCTTTGACGTGCAGGGCCGGCGCATCGAGCGCGAGGCCGAGGGCTTCCACGCCCGGGTGGTACAGCACGAATGCGACCACCTGATCGGCAAGCTCTACCCGATGCGCGTGCGCGACTTCACCCGCTTCGGCTTCACCTCGGTGTTGTTTCCCGGCCTGGACGCCAGCGCCGAGGATTGACCGGGCTTACGCCACCGGCATCGGCGACGGTGGCTTGATCTCTTCCAGGCAAATGGTCGAGCGCACATTGTCCACACCGGGCACCTGCATCAGCCGGTCAGTGAGGAACTGCGACAGCGTCCGCAGGTCAGGAGCCACCACCTTGAGCAGGTAGTCGTGGTCGCCCGACACCGAGTGGCACTCGATGACTTCAGGGAAGTCCTGGAACACCTTCTCGAGCTCGCGCACGCGGGTGAACTGCTCGCGGTCGATGCTCAGGCCCACGAAGGCCATCACCGCCAGGCCCAGCGCCTCGCGGTCGACCTGCGCGGCATAGCCGCGGATCACACCACGGTCCTCGAGCGAGCGCACGCGGCGCAGGCACTGCGGCGCCGACAGATGCACCCGCAAGGCCAGATCGACATTGCTGATGCGACCCTCGGCCTGCAGCACCTCCAAAAGGCGCCGGTCGATGGCATCCAGGCCGCTTGCGGGGGTTGGTTGCATGAAACAGCCCTATCCATGAAATTTTGTTGTGCTTGCAAGGTTATACACACAACAAATGGAAATCAAATTTCCTGCCCACCGGCCTAGAGTGACGCTGAAACACATCCTTTCCACCTGGAGACACCATGTCCCTGCGTCCAGCCGAATTCACTGCCAGCCCGCGCGAACTGGAAGAGCGCTTTGGTGCACGCAACTACCACCCCCTGCCGGTCACCCTGGTGCGCGGTGAGGGCGTCTTCCTCTGGGATGACCAGGGGCGGCGTTACCTCGACATGATGTCGGCCTACTCGGCCGTCAGCTTCGGACACAGCCATCCGGTGCTCGTGCAGGCCCTGACCGAACAGGCCGCCCGTCTGGCCGTCACCTCGCGGGCCTTCCATACCGACCGTCTCGGACCCTTCCTGGCCCGGCTGTGCCGCCACACCGGCATGGACCGTGCCCTGCCGATGAACACGGGCGCCGAGGCCGTCGAGACCGCGATCAAGGCGGCCCGCAAGTGGGGCTACAAGGTCAAGGGCGTGCCCGAGGGCCAGGCCCGCATCCTGGTGGCCCAGGGCAACTTCGCGGGACGCACGACGACGATCGTGGGCTTCTCCAGCGAGCCGCAGTACCGGGACGGCTTCGGCCCCTTCGCCCCCGGCTTCGTCTCGGTCCCGTATGGCGACGTCGCTGCATTGGAGCGCGCCATCACCCCGCAGACCGTGGCCTTCCTGGTCGAGCCCATCCAGGGGGAGGCCGGCATCATCGTGCCGCCCCCGGGCTACCTGCGGGCGGCACGCGAGCTGTGCACCCGGCACCGGGTGCTGCTGATTTGCGACGAGGTGCAGACCGGCCTGGGTCGCACCGGGCGGATGCTGGCCTGCCAGCACGAGGACGTGGTGCCCGACGGCATCACGCTGGGCAAGGCCTTGGGCGGGGGGCTGTTGCCGGTGTCGGCCTTTTGCGCGCGCGAGGAGGTGATGGGAGTCTTCCGCCCCGGTGACCATGGCAGCACTTTTGGTGGCAACCCGCTGGGTGCGACGGTGGGCTTGGCCGCGCTGGAACTGCTCGAGCGCGAGGGGCTGTGTGAGCGGGCCTTGCATCTGGGCGAGCGCCTGATGCAGGGGCTGCGGGCTCTGCGTCACCCGGCCATCCGGGAGGTGCGTGGACGGGGTCTGCTCGTCGGGGTGGAGATCGACCGTGACTTTGCGCATGCCCGCAGCGTCTGCGAGGCCTTGATGCGCGAGGGCGTGCTGAGCAAGGACACGCACGACACCGTGGTGCGCTTCGCACCGCCGCTCACGGTGAATGCCGCCCAGGTGGACGAGGCCGTGGCCGCCTTTGGGCGCGCGCTGGTCGCGGTTCAGGCTCTGCGGCCGCAACCGGGTCGCAAGGCCGCCTGAGACATTCGGGCTCAATCATCGGGGTCGCCCGGGGCCTGGCCGTCGGGCGCGTCGGACGGCCGGCCCCGGCGCACCATGCGCTGGAAGAACAGGTTGTTGGGCACCTGCAACTTCGTGCCCTGGTCTTCCAGCAGCGTGGTGTAGACGACGTTGATATCGATCACCACGCCCTTGAGACCGGGCTTGTCGCCGCTTTCCAGCACTTCGATGTGGTCGTGCAGGCGGAACAGCCGGGTGCTGAAGATCAGGATCGTGCAGAAAATGTTCGACAGCACGCTCCAGGCGGCGAAGAAAGCCACCGCCGCCACGGCGGCAAAGCCGGTGAAGGCCGTCCACAGCACGCTGCCCGAGACGCCCAGCCGCTCCAGGATCAGCAGGATGGCCGCGGCGTAGACGAGGAAGCCCAGCACGCGCCGCGCGCCCATGTGCACCTCGGCGGGCAACTGGTAGTGCGAGCACACGCGCTTGATCGCCAGCCGCAGCGCGGCACGCAGCACATACGCGGCCACCAGGATCAGGAGCACCTGGCTGGCCGGGATGATGAGGTCCAGCCACTCCAGGATCCATTGCGGCAATTGCGTCTTCAGCTCAGCCAGCCAGCGCATCGAGCAGATCCGACTCCATGGAAAGTTGCACCTTGGACTGCTGCAGCGCCGGCCCGTCGATCAGGAAGGTGTCCTCGACCCGTTCGCCCAGCGTGGTGACCTTGGCCAGTTGCAGGTTGACGCGGTACTTGGCCAACACCCGGGCGATGGAATACAGCAGGCCCGAGCGGTCGCTTGCCGAGACAGTGAGCAGCCAGCGCTGGGCCCGCTCGTCCGGGCGCAGCAGCACACGCGGCTGCACGGGGAAGGACTTCACCCGCCGCGACAACCGCCCGCGGCTGGGCTCGGGCAGCGGCCCGCCGCGGGTCAGGGCCTGATGGAGCTGGTTTTCCACCAGCGAGATCAGGTCGCGGTGGTGCAGGTCGAGGCTGGGGGCGATCACCTGGAAGGTGTCCAGCGCGTAGCCGGTGCGCGTGGTGTGGATGCGTGCGTCCAGGATGTTGAAGCCGGCACTGTCGAAGTAGCCGCAGATGCGCGCGAAGAGGTCGTCCTGGTCGGGAGCGTAGACCACCACCTGCAGCCCTTCGCCCGCGGCCGACGGCCGGGCCTTGACCACCGGGTAGCCGGCATCCACGTGGCGCCACAAGGAGCGGGCATGCCAGGCGATGTCGGCGGCCTCGTGGCGGGCAAAATAGCTCAGCTCCAGGGTCTGCCACAGCGGTTCCTGCACCCCAGGCAGCATCGAATACAGCGCCAGCATCTGCAGGGCTTCCTGCTTGCGGGTCTCGATCTCGGCAGCCAGGTTGGGCTGCGCGCCGCCCAGGGAGCGCAGGGTCAGGCGGTAGAGGTCTTCGAGCAGCTTGCCCTTCCAGCCGTTCCACACCTTCGGGCTGGTGCCGCGGATGTCGGCCACGGTCAGCAGGTACAGCGCGGTGAGCCGGCGCTCGGTCTGAACGAGCCGGGCAAAGCCGGTGATCACCTCCGGGTCGCTCAGGTCCTCCTTCTGGGCCACGCGCGACATCGTCAAGTGGTGCTGCACCAGGAACTCGATGAGCCGCGCGTCCTCCTTCGGGACGTCATGGTCGCGGCAGAAGCGCCGCACCTCGACGGCGCCCAGGTCGGAGTGGTCGCCGCCGCGGCCCTTGGCCACGTCGTGGAAGAGGGCGGCCACGTACAGCACGTAAGGCCGGTCGAACTGCGAGGCCAGCTGCGAGCAGAAGGGGTATTCGTGCGCATGCTCGGGGATGAAGAAACGCCTGACGTTGCGCAGCACCATCAGGATGTGCTGGTCCACGGTGTAGACGTGGAAGAGGTCGTGCTGCATGCGCCCGACGATGCGCCGGAACACCCAGAGGTAGCGCCCCAGCACCGAGGTCTGGTTCATCAGCCGCAGCACATGGGTCTGGCCCAGCGGCTGCTGCAGGATCTGCATGAAGGTGGCGCGGTTGACCGGGTCGCGGCGGAACTCGGCGTCCATCAGCTCGCGGGCGTTGTACAGCGCGCGCAGCGTGCGCGCCGACAGGCCCTTGATGCCCGGGGTGCGCTGGTAGACCAGGAAAGTGCGCAAGATGGCATGACGGTCGCGCTCGTAGAGATCGTCGCTGACCACCTCGAGCATGCCGCCGCGGTCCAGGAAGTGCTCGTCGATGGGGCGCATGGGCGTGTTCTGCGAGCCCAGGATGCGCTCCTCGATGTTGAGCATCAGGATCAGGTTGAGCTGGGTTACCGCCTTGGCCGCCCAGTAGTAGCGGTGCATCAAGGCCTCGGAGGCGCGCCGGGCCTTGGTGGGCCGGTAGCCGAAGCTTTCGGCCACCGCGGTCTGCAGGTCGAACACCAGGCGGTCCTCGCGTCGGCCGGCCACCACATGCAGCCGCGCGCGGATCAGGCGCAGCAAAGCCTCGTTGCGCTGCACCTGCTTGAGCTCGAAGGGGGTCATCAGCCCGCTGGCGGCCAGGGCCGGCCACGTCCTGCCCAGCCCGGCCGCCTTGGCCACCCACATGACCACCTGCAGGTCACGCAGGCCGCCGGGACTTTCCTTGCAGTTGGGCTCCAGCGAGTAGGGCGTGTCCTCGTACTTCTGGTGACGCTGACGCATCTCCAGCGTCTTGGCGCGCAGGAAGGCACGCGCGTCCATGCGCGTGTCGAAGGCCTTGCGGAAGCGCTGGAACAGGCTGCGCGAGCCGCACAGCAGGCGCGACTCGAGCAAGGCCGTCTGCACCGTCACGTCGCGCGCGGCCTCGTCCAGGCAGTCCTGCACGCTGCGCACGCTGGAGCCGATCTCCAGGCCGATGTCCCAGCAGGCGGTGATGAAACCCTCGATGCTGGACTTCCAGGCCGCATTGTCCTGGACGCCTGTGCCCGGCTCGTCGGGCAGCAGCACCAGCACGTCCACGTCGGAATAGGGGTAGAGCTCACCTCGCCCGTAGCCTCCCACGGCGACCAGGGCCGCCCCTTGGGGCAGGTAGGCATGGGTCCACAGGCCGGTCAAGGTCTGGTCCACATGACGGCACAGCTCGCGCACCAGTCGGGTGGCCGCCGAGGTGGTGGGACGGCCGTCGCGGAAGGCCTGGAGCAGGGCCTGCTTGCGCTGTCGGAACTGCGTGCGCAGGTCGGCCACGCGGGCCGCGCCGTCCTGGGAGTGCGCCTCCGGGGGCGCTGTGCTCGCAACGGCCATGCAGACTCCCGGTCTCAGGCGTTGGCGCGGATGAAGTCGGGCAGGGGCGGGTAGCCCGCCGACAGCGTGAGGATCTCGTAGCCGGTGTCGGTGACGGCCACGGTGTGCTCCCATTGGGCCGACAGCGAGCGATCGCGCGTCACGATGGTCCAGCCGTCGGGCATTTCCCGGATCTCGCGGCGCCCGGCGTTGACCATGGGCTCGATCGTGAAGACCATGCCCGGTACCAGTTCGTCCAGCGTGCCCGGGCGACCGTAGTGCAGCACCTGCGGCTCCTCGTGGAACTTGCGGCCGATGCCGTGACCGCAAAACTCGCGCACCACCGAATAGCCGGCATTCTCGACGAAGGTCTGGATCGCATGGCCGATGTCACCCAGCCGGGCGCCTGGCCTGACCTTGGCGATGCCGCGCCACATGGCTTCGTAAGTGATCTGACACAGCCGCCGGGCGGCGATCGACCCTTCGCCGACGATGAACATGCGGCTGGTGTCGCCATGCCAGCCGTCCTTGATCACGGTGACGTCGATGTTGACGATGTCGCCGTTCTTCAAAGGGCGGTCGTTGGGGATGCCGTGGCAGACCTGGTGATTGACCGAGGTGCAGATCGCCGACGGGAAGGGCGGGTAGCCGGGAGGCTGGTAGCCCACCGTGGCCGACGTGGCGCCTTGGACGTTCTCGATGTAGTCCAGTGCCAACTTGTCGAGATGGGCCGTCGTGACGCCGGGCTTGACGTGCGGCGTGAGGTAGTCCAGCACCTCCGAGGCCAGGCGGCCGGCCACGCGCATGCCTTCGAGGTCTTCGGGCGTCTTGATGGTGATGCTCATGTCCGGATTATCTCAGGCCCATCCCCGGGCCGGGCGCCCCGGTAAAATCCCGGCTTTGCGTCCGGTGTCATCCGCCAATCCAGCGGACCGGGCGACCGCTCCACCCGCACGAGTTCCCCCACGTGACTGCCTCTGCCAAACACCTCCTGCACTTCGAGGGCGGCAATGCCCTGTCCGCCTTCCGGGCCCAGGCCCTGCTGCCGCGTCTGCAGGCGATCGCGGCGCAGATCGTGGGCGTGAGCGCCCGTCACGTGCACTGGGTGTGGTGTGACGCCCCGCTGGAGCGAGCAGCACAGGACAAGCTGGCAGCCCTGCTCGACTATGGAGACCCCTACACCGCTGGCTCGGACGGAGCGCTCGTGGTGGTGATGCCGCGTCTGGGCACCGTCTCGCCCTGGGCCTCCAAGGCCACGGACATCGCCCACAACTGCGGCCTGGCCGTCAAGCGCATCGAGCGGGTGACCGAGTACCGGCTGAAGCTCCAAGGCGGCCTGCTGCGCGGCCCCAAGCCGCTGGAGGCGACCACCCTGCAGGCCCTGGCCGCCGAGCTGCACGACCGGATGACCGAAAGCGTGGCCTTCGAACGCGAGGCCTGCGTCCACCTCTTCGACGAGCAGCCCGGCAAGCCCATGGAGCACGTGGACGTGCTGGGCCAGGGCCGCAAGGCGCTGGAAGCCGCCAACCGGGACTTCGGCCTGGCGCTGTCCGATGACGAAATCGACTACCTGGTCGAGGCCTTCCGCGGCCTGCAGCGCAACCCGAGCGACGTCGAACTGATGATGTTCGCCCAGGCCAACAGCGAGCACTGCCGCCACAAGATCTTCAACGCGAACTTCACGATCGACGGGCAGCCCCAGGAACGCTCGATGTTCGCGATGATCCGCAACACCCACCAGCTCGCGCCGCAGTACACCGTCGTGGCCTATGCCGACAACGCCGCGGTGATGGAAGGCGGCCCGGTGAGAGCCTGGCGCCCCCAGGGCTACACCAACGCGCCGCGCTATGCGGCCCACGACGAGGTGGCTCACGTGCTGATGAAGGTGGAGACCCACAACCACCCCACGGCCATCTCGCCCTTCCCGGGGGCCGCCACCGGCGCCGGCGGCGAGATCCGCGACGAAGGCGCCACCGGCCGGGGGGCCCAGCCCAAGGCGGGCCTGACGGGCTTTTCGGTGTCCAACCTGCACCTGCCCGGCACGGATGAACCCTGGGAACGTGCCCCCTACGGCAAGCCCGCCCACATTGCCAGCGCCCTGCAGATCATGATCGAAGGCCCGCTGGGCGGCGCGGCCTTCAACAACGAATTCGGCCGGCCCAACCTGGGCGGCTACTTCCGGGTCTACGAGCAGGATGTGGACGGCGTGCGCCGCGGCTACCACAAGCCGATCATGATCGCCGGGGGCCTGGGACGCATCCGCGAGGGACAGACCCACAAGCTGCCCTTCGGTGCGGGCACCTTGCTGATCCAGCTCGGCGGCCCGGGGATGCGCATCGGCATGGGCGGGGGAGCGGCCAGTTCGATGGCCGCCGGGGTGAATGCGGCCGACCTCGACTTCGATTCGGTACAGCGCGGCAACCCCGAGATCCAGCGCCGTGCGCAGGAGGTCATCAACCACTGCTTCGGTCTGGATGAGAAGAACCCCATCCTGGCCATCCACGACGTGGGAGCGGGGGGCATCTCCAACGCCTTCCCCGAGCTGGTGGACGGTGCCGGCGTGGGCGCCACCTTCGACCTGCGCAAGGTGCCGCTGGAAGAGAGCGGCCTGGCGCCCAAGGAGATCTGGTGCAACGAAAGCCAGGAGCGTTACGTCCTGGCGGTGGCCCCTGAGGGCCTGCCGCTGTTCGAGGCCCTGTGCGAGCGGGAACGCTGCCCGTTTGCCGTGGTGGGCGTGGCCTCCAGCGACAAGGCCCTGGTGCTGGAAGACGGCCCCGGCGGGGAGCGGGCCATCGACATGCCCATGGATGTGCTGCTGGGCAAGCCGCCGCGGATGCACCGCAACGTGCAGCGCGTCGCCCGGCACTCGCCGCCGCTGGACCTGACCGGCGTGAGCCTGCAGCAGGCCGCCTTCGACGTGCTGCGCCACCCCACGGTGGCCAGCAAGCGCTTTCTGATCACCATCGGCGACCGCACCGTGGGCGGCATGAGCCACCGCGACCAGATGGTGGGCCCCTGGCAGGTGCCGGTGGCCGACTGCGCCGTGACCCTGGCCGACTACACGGGCTTGCGCGGCGAGGCCATGAGCATGGGCGAACGCACCCCGCTGGCCGCGGTGGACGCCCCCGCCTCGGGCCGCATGGCGGTGGCCGAGGCGATCACCAACCTGTTGGCCGCCCCGATCGACCTGGCGCGGGTCAAGCTGTCGTGCAACTGGATGGCCGCCTGCGGCGAACCCGGCGAGGACGCGGCGCTGTACGACACCGTGAAGGCCGTGGGCATGGAGCTGTGCCCGGCGTTGGGCATCAGCGTGCCCGTGGGCAAGGATTCCCTGTCGATGCGCACGCGCTGGCATGACGGCGGTGTGGACAAGCAGGTGACGGCGCCGGTCTCGCTGATCGTCTCGGCCTTCGTCACGCTCGATGATGTGCGCGGCACCCTCACCCCCCAGTTGCAAGGGGGCGACACGACGCTGCTGCTGGTGGATCTGGGCCAGGGCCGCCACCGCCTGGGTGGCTCCATCCTGGCGCAGGCCCTGGGCGGCTTTGGCGGCGAGGTGCCCGACCTGGACGACCCGGCGCTGCTGAAGTCCCTGGTGGCCGCCGTCAACGAACTGCGCGCCCAGGGGTGGCTGCTGGCCTACCATGACCGCAGCGACGGTGGCCTGTGGGCGACGGTGTGCGAGATGGCCTTTGCCGGCCACCGCGGCGTGAGCCTGAACGTGGACCTGCTGGTGACCGAAAGCGACGGCATCGGCGACAGCCGGGCCGACTATGGCGACTCCAAGAACTGGGCCCAGCAGGTCAGCGAGCGTCGCAACGAGCTCACGCTGCGCGCGCTCTTCAACGAAGAGCTGGGCGTGGTGCTGCAGGTGCCCACGGCCCGGCGCGATGAGGCCTTCGCCGTGCGGCGCCGCCATGGCCTGTCGCGCCACAGCCATGTGATCGGCAAGCCCAACGACCGCGGCACCGTGGAGGTCTGGCGCGACGCGAAGTCGGTCTTCTGCGCACCGCTGCGCGACCTGCACCAGGCCTGGGACGAGGTGAGCTGGCGCATTGCGATGCTGCGCGACAACCCGGCCTGCGCACAAGCCGAGCACGATGCGGCCGGCGACCCGGCCGATGCCGGGCTGCAGGTCAAGCCGAGCTTCGACCCGGCCGAGGACGTGGCCGCACCCTTCCTGAACCTCGCGCGTCCCAAGGTGGCGATCCTGCGCGAGCAGGGCGTCAACTCGCATGTCGAGATGAGCTACGCCATGGACCAGGCGGGCTTCGACACCTACGACGTGCACATGAGCGATCTGCAGTTCGGCCGCGCTCGGCTGGACCAGTTCCAGGGTCTGGTGGCCTGTGGCGGCTTCAGCTACGGCGACACCCTGGGAGCCGGCGAAGGCTGGGCCCGCTCGATCCTGTTCAACCCCCGGCTGGCCGAGCAGTTCGCCGCCTTCTTCCAGCGCACCGACAGCTTCGCCTTGGGCGTGTGCAACGGCTGCCAGATGATGGCGGCCCTGTCGCCCCTCATCCCGGGCACGGCAGCCTGGCCGCGCTTCACGCGCAACCGCAGCGAACAGTTCGAGGCCCGCCTGAGCCAGGTCGAGGTGCTTGACAGCCCCTCGATCTTCTTCACCGGCATGGCCGGCAGCCTGCTGCCCATCGCGGTGGCGCATGGGGAAGGTTATGCCGACTTCTCCCGGCGTGGCGATGCCAAGGCTGTGCACGCGGCGATGCGCTTCGTCGACAGCCAGGGCCGGCCTACCGAGGCTTACCCGGCCAACCCCAATGGCAGCCCGGGCGGCCTGACGGCGGTCACCACCGCCGACGGGCGCTTCACGGCACTGATGCCGCACCCGGAGCGGGTGTTCCGCAACATCCAGATGAGCTGGACCTCGGGCGACCCGGCGGCCTTCAGCCCCTGGATGCGGATGTTCCGCAACGCGCGTCGATGGGTGGGCTGAGGTTCGAGCGGCTGGATGCCCTGCGGGCAGCCGCCATCGTCTGGATGGCGGCCTACCACTTCTGCTACGACCTCAACCTCTTCGGATTCATCCGCGAGAACTTCTACAGCGACCCGTTCTGGACGACACAGCGCACGGCCATCGTGTCGCTGTTCCTCTTCTGCGCGGGCCTGGGCCAGGCGGTGGCCTGGCAGCAGGGGCAGGGCTGGCCGCGCTTCTGGCGGCGCTGGGGCCAGGTGGCCGGCTGTGCGGTGCTGGTGAGCCTCGGCTCGTACCTGATGTTCCCGCGCAGCTTCATCTATTTCGGAGTGCTCCACGGGATCGCAGTGATGCTCATCGTCACGCGGCTGACCGCCGGCTGGGGACGCTGGCTGTGGCCGCTGGGCCTGGCCGCGATCGTGCTGCCGCAGTTCGTGCAGCATCCGTTTTTCGACACGCGATGGACGAACTGGTTGGGCCTCATCACCCGCAAGCCGGTCACCGAGGACTATGTGCCACTGCTGCCCTGGCTGGGCGTGATGTGGTGGGGCTTGGCCGCCGGGCAATGGATGCTCGCGCAGCGGCCCGGCTGGCTCGCCGGCGGCGTGCCGCGCACCCTGGCGCCCTTGGCGCGGCTGGGGCGGTGGAGCCTGAGCTTTTACATGCTGCACCAGCCGGTGTTCATCGGGGCCCTGGCGGCGCTCGTCTGGCTGTCGCGCTGAGCCCATGAAAAAGGGCGCCCCGCCAGGCGCCCCGATCTCAGGCGTGAAGCCGACTCACTGCTCGAACTTGTAGTCCGTGCGGGCTGCCTTGCGCAGGCCTTCGCGGAAGTCGATCATCTTTTGCTGTTGCAGGCGTTGCTGGATCTGCGGCTTGACGTCGTCCAGCGGCGGGAACTGGGCCTCGCGCACATCTTCGAGCTTGATGACGTGGTAGCCGAACTGAGACTTGACCGGCGCCTCGGTGACCTGGCCCTTGTTGAGCTTGACCATGGCCTGGGAGAACTCGGGCACGTAGGTGCTGGCCTCGGCCCAGTCGAGGTCGCCGCCTTTGGCCGCGGAACCGGGGTCTTTGGAGTTCTTCTTGGCCAGCTCCTCGAAGCTCGCACCGCCCTTGATCTGGGCGATCAGACGCTTGGCCTCATCTTCCTTCTCGACCAGGATGTGGCGGGCGCGATATTCCTTCTCGCTGCCGGCCTGGGCCTTGAACTTGTCGTACTCGGCCTGGATCTCGGCGTCCGTGACGGGGTTCTTCTTCTCGAAGTCCTGGAACAGCGCCTGGATCAGCACGTTCTGGCGCACCAGCTCCATCTGGCGGCGGTACTCGGGTGTGGCTGCCAGGCCACGACGCTCGGCTTCCTGCGTGTAGATCTCGTTGAGCACGATCTGGTCGCGGGCCAGGCGTTCGATGTCCGGAGGCAGGGCACGGCCGGACGCATCGGCCTGGCGCTTGACCTGCTCGAGCAGGGCATCCACGCGCGCCTTCGGCACGGCCTTGCCGTTGACGATGGCCACGTTCTGGGCCGTCGCCGTGGCCGGCAGCAGCGCAGCGCCCAGGGCCAGGCTCAACGCACCGATGGCGAAAACAGACTTCTTCATGCAGGAAACCTCGTGATTGGAAGGAAAGTGCGGGCGACAGCCGCGGCTCGCGCAGGGCCCAGGCGGCATCACCGCCGGGCTGGATCCTCAGACCTCGTCAGGGGCATGGGTTTGCAAGGCCAAAGCGTGGATGCCCTGAGGGATCAGTGGGGCGAGGGCATCATACACGAGGCGGTGCCGGGCCACACGTGACAAACCGTGAAACCGTGCGCTCACGATGCGCACGCTGAAATGACGGCCTTCACGCGCACCGGCGTGGCCCGCATGGAGGTGGCTGTCGTCCTGGACCGACAGGCTCAGCGGCTCCAGGGTCTCGCGCAGTCGGCTCTCGATCTGGTGGGCACTCACGGGCATCTCAGGAAGCTTCCTCGTTCTTCAGGTGGCGGCTCAGGTAGACCGCCTGGGCGAGCAGAAAAAGCAGCATCAGGCCGAGCGAGCCGAACACCTTGAAGTTCACCCAGACGTCCGTGGGGTAGCTGTAGGCCACGTACACGTTGAGCAGGCCCATCAGGCCGAAGAAGGCGATCCAGGCGAAGTTCAGGCGCTGCCACACCAAGGCGGGAAGATCGATCTGCCCGCCCATCAGCGCGTGGAGCAGGTTGTGGCGAAAGATGACATGGCTGACCCACAGGCTGGCTCCCATGATCCAGTACAGCACACTGGGCTTCCACTTGATGAAGGTTGCACTGTGGAACCACAACGTGGCACCGCCCAGCGCCAGCACGAGCACCAGGCTGACCCACAGCATCGCGTCTACACGCCGCCCCCGCGCCACCAGGACGCCGATCTGCACGGCCGTGGCCGCCATGACCACGGCGGTCGCGAGCAGGACGGGGGCGGTCTGCGCATCCACCGCCGGGCCCGTGCCCAACGGGCCGAACCAGGCCGTGGCCAGTTCGACGGCGGGCCCAGGCTGGGATTGCGCCAGCTTGTAGCTGCCAAAGAACAGGATGAGCGGCAGGAAGTCGAAGAACAGTTTCATCGGGTGGCAGCAGCAGGCACGGTTCAGTCCTGACGGGGCACGAAGTCCAACGCGGCCGAGTTGATGCAGTACCGTTCGCCGGTGGGCGCCGGCCCGTCGTCGAAGACATGGCCCAGGTGGGCACCGCAGCGGCTGCAGCGCACCTCCACGCGCACCATGCCGTGGCTGTAGTCCATCACCCGCTCGATGCGCCCCTCTTCGATGGCTTGGTAGTAGCTTGGCCAGCCGCAGCCCGCGTCGAACTTGGTGCTGGAATCGAAGAGTTCCGCATTGCAGCATATGCAGCGATAGACCCCGTCGGCATCGTGCCGCCAGTAGCGGCCGGTGAAGGGCGCCTCGGTGGCGGCCTGGCGGGTCACGCGGTAGACGAGAGGGTCGAGCTGAGCCCGCCACTCGTCATCGGACTTGCGGATTTCGTAGTCGCTCATGATGAACAGGACACCTCGATGCTGTGAGCCCAGTCGGGGGGCAGGGCAGCGTAGGCCTCGTGCTCGGGCTGCTCGTCGTAGGGGCGCTCGAGCACGCGCAGCAGCCGCCGCACCTCGCCGTCGTCCCCGGCCTGGGCTTGGCGGATGGCGATCTCGGCCAGATGGTTGCGCAAAATGTACTTCGGATTCACCCGGTCCATCGCGGCGCGTCGCTCGCCGTCGTGGCTGGACTCACGCAGCAGCCGTTGCCGGTAACGGGCCGCCCAGGCATCGAAGGCCGCGCGGTCGATGAAGAGGTCGCGCACCGGACCCGCCCCCCGCGCGGCGTCCACCGGGAACTGTCCCAGACGGCGCCAGGCCAGGGTGTGGTCCACCCGGTCGCGGGCCAGCAGGGTCAGCCAGGCGTCGACGAGCTCGGCATCGCCGTCCTCCCGCGTGCGCAGGCCGAGCTTGGCGCGCATCAGACGCATCAGCGCGTCCGGATAGGCGCTGCGGTAGGTCTCCAGTGCCGCCAAGGCCAGATCGGTGTCTTCGATCAGCGGCATCAGAGCCTGCGCCAGGGCGTGCAGGTTCCACAGGGCGATCTGCGGCTGGCGGTGGTAGGCGTAGCGGCCGTTCGTGTCGGAGTGATTGCAGATGTGGGTGGGATCAAAGGCATCGAGGAAACCGAAGGGGCCGTAGTCGATCGTCAGGCCCAGGATCGACATGTTGTCGGTGTTCATCACACCATGGCAAAAGCCCACGGCCTGCCACTGGGCCACCAACTCGGCGGTACGGCGCACCGCTGTCTCGAGCAAGGCCGCATACGGATGCGCCTGGCGCCGACATTCAGGCAGGTGGTGGTCGATCACGAAATCGGCCAGGCGACGCAGCGCTTGCGGCTGCCCATGGTGACAGAAATGCTCGAAATGGCCGAAGCGCACGAAGCTCGGCGCCAAGCGGGTCACGATGGCTGCCGTCTCGACCGTCTCCCGGATGACGGGTTGGGGCGAAGCCACCAGGCACAGGGCGCGGGTGGTGGGAATGCCCAGGGCGAGCATGGCCTGCGAGCACAGGAACTCGCGGATGGACGAGCGCAGCACCGCGCGGCCGTCACCCATGCGGGAGTAGGGGGTTCTGCCGCTGCCCTTGAGCTGGACCTCGATGCCGCCGTTCGGGGTCTGCACCTCGCCCAGCAGCAGGGCCCGTCCGTCGCCGAGCTGGCCGGCCCACACGCCGAACTGGTGTCCGCTATAGACCGTGGCCAGCGGATCCATCCCAGGCCACAGCGCGTTGCCACTGAACACCGACAGCGCGTCGGGCCAGGCCCACCAGTCCTGCGGCCAGCCCAGCTCCTGCGCTGCCGCGTCGCTGGTGGCCACCCAGCGGGGCTCGGGCAGGCCCTGGGCCGGCAACCGAGTGTGGAAGGCCTCGCCCAGGGCGGCGTAGCGGTTGATCCACTGCAGGCCGTTGGGCAGGCCAAGCTCACGGGGGGCGTTCATGCCGGCAGTGTAGCCACCGACCCAAGGCAGGGACGCACCCAGGGCCATGCCGGGCTGTCGTGACCGCGACAGTTCCTCAGGGAAAACCGCAGGCGCTGCAGTGCAGCACGGTTCCTATCATCGAAAACGAACGACCGTTCCACCCCGATTCCCCACCCGCCATAGCCAAGGAGTCCTCCGATGCCGCGCCTGATGGGCCAGATGATGCAGATGCCCCTGATGATCTCGTCGCTGCTGACGCACGCCGCGCGCCACAGCGCCGACACCGAGATCGTCTCCAAGAGGGTGGAGGGGGATGTGCACCGCTACACCTACCGCGACGCGGAGTTGCGCGCGCGCAAGCTGGCCCAGGCCCTGGCGCGGCTGGGCTGCGAGATGGGCGACCGCGTCGGCACCCTGGCCTGGAACGGGTACCGGCACTTCGAGATCTATTACGGCACGTCCGGCTCCGGGCTGGTGTGCCACACCGTCAACCCGAGGCTCTTTCCCGAGCAGATCGCCTGGATCATCAACGACGCCGAAGACCGCGTCCTGTGCTTCGACCTGAACTTCCTGCCGCTGGTCGAGAAGCTCGCGCCGTCGCTGCCGACCGTGAAGCACTTCGTCCTGATGAGCGACCGCGCCCAAATGCCCGCCCAGACGACGTTGCCAGGGCTGCTGTGCTATGAGGAGTTGGTCGAGGCCGAGGACGGGCGCTACACCTGGCCGCAGTTCGACGAGAACACCGCCTCGAGCATCTGCTACACCTCGGGCACCACCGGCAACCCCAAGGGCGCGGTCTACAGCCACCGCTCTACCGTGCTGCATGCTTACGCCTCGGCTCTGCCGGATGCGATGGGCTGCTCAGCCCAGGACGTGATCCTGCCGGTGGTGCCAATGTTCCATGTCAACGCCTGGGGGCTGCCCTACTCGGCCGCGCTGGTGGGCGCCAAGCTCGTGATGCCCGGGCCGCACCTGGACGGCAAATCGCTGTACGAGCTCTTCGAGACCGAGAAGGTCACCTTCAGCGCCGGTGTGCCCACGGTCTGGCTGGGGCTGATCACCCATGCCAAGCAGAACAACCTGAAATTCAGCACCTTCAAGCGCACCGTGATCGGCGGCTCGGCCTGCCCGCCGTCGATGCTGCGCACGCTCGAAGACGAGTTCGGCGTCAACGTCATCCATGCCTGGGGCATGACCGAACTGTCCCCGCTGGGCACCCTGTCCAAGCTCAAGGCCAAGCACCTGGATCTGCCGCTCGAAGCCCGCCGCCGCATTTTGGAAAAGCAGGGCAAGGTCATCTATGGGATCGACATGCAGATCACCGGTGACGACGGCCAGCCACTGCCTTGGGACGGCAAGTCCTCGGGCAATCTGGTGGTGCGCGGGCCCTGGGTCATCCAGAGCTACTTCCGCCGGGACGAGTCGCCGCTGCAGGACGGCTGGTTCCCCACTGGCGATGTCGCGACGATCGACCCGGACGGCTACATGCAGATCACCGACCGCTCGAAGGACGTGATCAAGTCCGGCGGCGAGTGGATCAGCTCGATCGACCTGGAGAACATCGCCATGGCCCATCCCGCCGTGCACGAGGCGGCGGCGATCGCCTGCCGGCATCCGAAGTGGGACGAGCGACCGCTGCTGGTGGTGGTGCGCAAGCCCGGCGCCTCGCTCACACGCGAGGAAATGCTGGCCTTCTATGAAGGCAAGATCGCCAAGTGGCAGATCCCGGATGACGTGGTCTTCGTCGACGAGATCCCCCACACCGCGACCGGCAAGATGCAAAAGCTCAAGCTGCGCGAGCAGTTCGCCAACCACGTGTTGCCGAGCTGATCGAAGAGCCGTCGCGGACAGCCTGTCGCCAGTGAGACACCCGCTACGGGCATTCCCTGTACGAGCCGCAAACGAAGTTCTGTAGCCTCACGCTCACCCGCTGCCAACAGCTCAAGGAGACCTTCCATGATCAACCGCCGCACTCACATGAAACTGTCGATCCTGGCCGCGGCCGCGCTGTGCTGCGGTACGGCCTTTGCCCAAAAGGGCGAAACCGTGAAGATCGCCTGGATCGACCCGCTGTCCGGTCTGATGGCCACGGTGGGCCAGAACCAGCTCAAGAGCTTCCAGTTCATGGCCGAGTATTTCAGCCGCAACAACCCGGCCGGCGTGAAGTTCGAGGTCATCGGCATCGACAATAAGCTCAGCCCGCAGGAAAGCCTGAACGCGCTGAAATCGGCCATTGACCAGGGCATCCGCTACATCGTGCAGGGCAACGGCTCCGGTGCGGCGCTGGCGCTGTCCGATGCCGTCACCAAGCACAATGAGCGCAACCCTGGCAAGGAAGTCGTCTATCTCAACTACGCTGCGGTCGACCCCGACCTCACCAACAGCAAGTGCAGCTACTGGCACTTCCGCCTGGATGCGGACACCTCGATGAAGATGGAGGCGCTGACCACCTTCATGAAGGACCAGGCCGACATCAAAAACGTCTACCTGATCAACCAGAACTACGCCCACGGCCACCAGGTCGCGCGCTATGCCAAGGAGAACCTGGCCCGCAAGCGCCCGGACATCAAGATCGTCGGCGAGGATCTGCATCCGCTGGCCCAGGTGCGCGACTTTGCGCCCTACATCGCCAAGATCAAGGCCTCGGGCGCCGATTCGGTGATCACCGGCAACTGGGGTTCCGACCTCACGCTGCTGATCAAGGCGGCCAACGATGCCGGCTTGAACGCCAAGTTCTACGTCTACTACGGCGGTGTGAGCGGCACCCCCACGGCCATCGGGGCGGCTGGTGAAGGCCGTATCTACCAGGTGTCGTACAACCACTACAACATGGGGGGCGAGGTCGCCAAGATCCAGGACGAGTTCCGCAAGCGCTTCAACGACGACTGGTACACCGGCGCCACCTACCATGCCTTCGCGTTGCTGAGCAACGCCATGGCCAAGGCCAAGTCGACCGATCCGGTCAAGGTGGCCGCCGCGATGAGTGGGCTGAAGTTCAAGAGCTTCAACGGCGAGGTCGAGATGCGTCGCGCCGACCATCAGCTCCAGCAAGGGCTGTACATCTCGCGTTGGCAAAAGACGGATGCAAAGAACACGTACAGCCCGGAAAACACCGGTTTCACCTTCGTGCCGGTCAAGTACTTCGAGCCCTATGTGTCCAGCACCCCGACGTCGTGCCAGATGAAGCGTCCCTCTTGATCTGCATCCAGGGCAGTCTCGCGCTCCCGGGCCCGATGGCATCTTCCTGTCGGGCCCTTTTCTTTGACCACCGCGCCCTTGGGCGCTGACCGTCGATGGACCTCCAGTTCCTCACGATCTCGATGCTCAACGGCCTGAGCTACGGGCTCTTGCTGTTCATGCTCAGTTCGGGCCTGACGCTGATCTTCAGCATGATGGGCGTGCTCAACTTCGCCCATGCCAGCTTCTACATGCTGGGCGCCTACTTCGCCTACACCACGATGCAGATCGTGGGCTACTGGCCAGCCTTGGTGGTCGCGCCCGTGTTGGTGGGCCTGCTGGGCGCCTTGTTCGAAAAGTACTGCCTGCGCCGTGTCCACAAGTTCGGCCATGTGCCCGAGCTGCTGATCACCTTCGGGCTGAGCTATGTGATCCTCGAACTGGTGCAACTCGTGTGGGGCCGCTCGGCGGTGGACTACCGCGTGCCCGAGGCGCTGCAAGGGCCGCTGTTCACCATCGTGGGCTCCACCGCCGGGGCGCTGGACGTGGTATGGGGCCTTGCCCCGACGGAGATGTGCCGCTCGGCCGAAGAGGGTGTGCGCATCGTCTGCACCCAGTTTCCGAAGTACCGCGGCTTCATGATGCTGGTGGCGGTGCTGATGCTGGTGTCGCTGTGGCTGCTGCTCACACGCACGCGCGTGGGCCTGGTGATCCAGGCCGCACTCACGCACCCTGAGATGGTCGAGGCCCTGGGGCACAATGTGCCCAGGGTGTTCATGCTCGTTTTCGGTGGCGGCGCGGCGCTGGCCGGGCTGGCGGGCGTGATCGGCGGCAACGCCTTCGTCACCGAGCCCGGCATGGCCTTCACGGTGGGGGCCATCATCTTCGTGGTCGTGGTGGTGGGCGGCATGGGCTCATTGGCCGGCGCCTTCTTGGCCTCGCTGCTCATCGGCATTATCCAGACCTTCGCCGTGGCCATCGACTACTCGTTCATCAACTTCTTCGCGAAGTTCGGCTGGACGATCACGCCCGAGACCTTCGGCTACCCCGTGTTCAAGCTGACGATCTCCCAGGTGGCGCCGATCCTGCCCTACCTTTTCCTCGTGCTGATCCTGATCTTCCGTCCCAAGGGTCTCCTGGGCACCCGGGAGGGCTGACCTCATGCAAGCGCATTCCCTCAACGCCCCCGGCTCGGCTGCCGCGACTGCCGCCCGGCCGGTCTACCACTTCAAGCCCTACAACGTGGGGCGCTGGATCATCTGGACGCTGTATGCCCTGGTTTTGCTGGTCAGCCCGCTGATATTCACCAGCGGCCTGTCGATGACCATGCTTTCTCAGATGGGCATCGCCATCATCGCCTGCCTGGCCTACAACATGCTGCTGGGCCAGGGTGGCATGCTCAGCTTCGGGCACGCCGTCTATTCCGGGTTGGGCTCGTTCCTGACCATTCACACCCTCAACATGATCTCCGCGGGCACGCTGGCGGGCTTTCCCGTCAGCCTGCTGCCCTTGGTGGGCGGCCTCTCAGGGCTGTTCTTTGCGGTACTGCTGGGTTGGGTCACGACGAAAAAGGCCGGTACCCCGTTTGCGATGATCACGCTGGGCATCGGTGAGCTCGTGTGGTCGATGTCGCTGATGTTCCCCGAGTTTTTCGGTGGCGAAGGCGGCATCACCGGCAACCGCGTGACAGGCGCCCAGCCTTTTGGCATCACCTTCGGTCCGCAGGTGCAGTTGTACTACCTGATCGCCATCTACACCTTCATCTGCACGGCCGCGATGTATGCCTTCACGCGCACCCCGCTGGGGCGCATGCTCAATGCGGTGCGCGACAACCCCGAGCGTGTCGAGTTCATCGGCTACAACACCCAGGTGGTGCGTTACCTGGCCTTTTGCGCCTCCGGTTTCTTTGCTGGTATTGCCGGCGGACTGGGCGCGCTGAACTTCGAGATCGTGACCGCCGAGGTGGTCGGCGCGGCCCGATCGGGGGCTTACCTTCTGTTCGTCTTCCTGGGGGGGGCCACCTTCTTCTTCGGTCCGATCATCGGGGCGATTCTGATGGTTGTGGCCTTCGTGCTGCTGTCGGAGATGACGGCCGCCTGGCTGCTCTACCTGGGCCTGATCTTCCTCTTCATGGTGATGTATGCGCCCGGGGGCATTGCCAGCCTGATCATGATGAACCTGCGCGTGGCCGCCTTCGGCAAGCTGCGGCGGCTGTGGACGTCCTACCTCGCTCTGGGCGGCACGGGCGCGGTGGCCATCACCGGGGCGGCAGCCATGATCGAGATGATCTACCACATGCAGCTCAACGTGGCGCTGGGCCCTGAGCTGAAGTTCATGGGGGCCACGCTCAACGCACACAGCTTCGACAGTTGGTTCGGTTCGGTCTTCGTGCTCGCCACCGGCGTGGCCCTGTTCGAAGTGGCGCGCCGCAGCTTTGTCCAACAGTGGAACCAGATCCAGGAGGAGATCGAGTTGGAAATCCGTCGCCGGGAGGCCCTATGAGCTTCGCTGTCGAACTGAGGGACGTGCGCAAGAGCTTCGGCAAGACCGAGATCATCCGCGGGACCAGCCTGCAGGTGAAGGCCGGCGAGCGGGTGGCCATCATCGGTCCGAACGGGGCGGGCAAGTCCACGCTGTTCAACCTGATCAGCGGGCGTTTCGCCCCCACAAGCGGCGAGATCCTGCTCCATGGCGAGCGCATCGACGGGCTCAAACCCTACGAGGTCAACCGCCGGGGGCTGTCGCGCAGTTTCCAGGTCTCCAACCTGTTTCACCGCCTCACGGTGTTCGAGAACGTGCGATGTGCCGTGCTGTGGTCCATGGGCTACCGTTACGCCTTCTGGAAGTTCCTGGCTGACCTTGAAGACGCCAACGAACGCACCGAAGAAGTGCTGGAGATGCTCAAGCTCGACCGCAAACGCGACACCCAAGTGATGAACCTCACCTACGCCGAGCAGCGTGCGCTGGAGATCGGCCTGACGATCGCCGGTGGCAGCAACGTCATACTGCTCGATGAACCCACGGCCGGCATGAGCAAGTCCGAGACCAAGCGCTTCATCCAGCTCATCCGCGAGGTCACCGAAGGCAAGACCCTGCTCACAGTGGAGCACGACATGGGCGTGGTCTTCGGCCTGGCCGACAAGATCGCGGTGCTGGTCTACGGAGAGGTGATCGCCTACGACGAGCCCGATGCGGTGCGCGCCAACCAGCGCGTGCAGGAGGCCTATCTCGGGTCGGTGCTGGCCGAGCAGCAGGCCGCCGCCGCCACTGTAGGAGCCTGAGACCATGCTGCACATCGAGAACCTGCATGCCTTCTATGGAAAGAGCCATGTGCTGCACGGGGTGCACATGGACGTCAAGCCCGGCGAGATCGTGAGTCTGCTCGGCCGCAACGGGTCGGGCCGATCCACCACCGTCAAGACGGTGATGGGCCTGGTCGAAGGGCAGGGGTCCATCCAATGGAAGGGCGAAGAGATTCTGGGCCGCCATGCCTTCGACATCGCCCACCGCGGCATCGGCTACGTGCCCGAGAACCGCGACATCTTCCCCAAGCTCACGGTGCACCAGAACCTGATGTTGGGCCAGAAGAAGCAGGGCCAGTCGGGGCGCTGGAGCTTCGACGACATGTACAAGCTGTTCCCGCGCCTGAAGGAGCGCCAGCACACTGAGGCCGGGGTGCTCTCGGGAGGCGAGCAGCAGATGCTCACGCTGTGCCGCACGCTGATGGGCGACCCCGATCTCATCATGATCGACGAGCCCACCGAGGGCCTCGCCCCCAAGATCGTCGAGCAGGTGGCCCAGTACCTCAACGAACTCAAGCGCCGCGGCGTGAGCGTGCTGCTGGTGGAGCAAAAGCTCACCATCGCGCTGGAAATCTCCACGCGGTGCTACGTCATGGGCCATGGCCGCATCGTCTTCGAGGGCACACCTGACGACCTGCGCGGCAACGCCTATATTCGCAAGGAATGGCTGGAGGTGTAGCACCCTTGGCTGCCGCGCCGCGACGGCATATTTGTCCTGTTCTGTCACGCCGGCGACAAAGCGCCGGCGTTCTTGTTTCTTACACTCGAACGATCGTTCTATTCGCAAGCATCTCCACCGCAAAGGGGCCTACCGATGAGTGCCAGTTATGAGCTTCACGGCGATGTTGCCGTCATCACCCTGAACAATCCTCCCGTCAACGGCCTGGGCTACGACACCCGCAAGGGCATCACCGACGGTCTGCAGCAGGCCCAGGACGACCCGGCCGTGCGAGCCATCGTGATCACCGGCGCAGGCAAGGCCTTCAGTGGTGGCGCCGACATCCGGGAATTCGGTTCGCCCAAGGCCGTGCAGGAGCCCAATCTGCTCAGTGTGATCAAGATGGCCGAGAACTGCGACAAGCCCGTCGTGGCGGCCATCCACAGCGTGTGCATGGGCGGCGGGCTCGAACTGGCGCTGGGCTGCCACTATCGCGTGGCGGCCCCAGGCACCCAGGTGGCTCTGCCCGAGGTGAAGATCGGGCTGGTGCCCGGCGCCGGGGGCACCCAGCGCCTGCCGCGCGTGATCGGTGTCGAGAATGCACTCAACATGATCGTCAGCGGTGACGCCGTCAAGAGCGAGGTGCTTGCCGGCATTCCCGGCCAGAAGCTCTTCGACCGTCTCATTGAAGGCGACCTGCTGGCCGGTGCGCTGGCCTTCGCGCGCGAAGTGGCCGACAAGCGCCCGCTGCCCCGCGTGCGCGATCTGAAGGCCGAGCATGCCCAG
>NZ_JBKBVU010000238.1:0-4146 GCF_046289365.1 Caldimonas sp.
GGCCGCGCAGATCGAGGCGGCCACCGGCGGGAAGCGCTAGCAGGAGGAGGTTGCCGAAGGCTTCATCGACATCGCGGTGGGCAGCATGGCCAATGCGATCAAGAAGATCTCGGTGGCCCGCGGCTACGACGTGACACGCTACACGCTGCAGTGTTTCGGCGGCGCCGGCGGCCAGCATGCCTGCCTGGTCGCCGATGCCCTGGGCATGACGCGCGTGTTCGTGCACCCGCTGGCCGGGGTGCTCTCGGCCTATGGCATGGGCCTGGCCGATCAGCGCGTGATGCGCGAGGCGGCGGTCGAGCGCCCGCTGAACGAGGCCGCACTCGAGGCCTTGGCCGCCCAGGTCGAGGCCCTCGAACGCGAGGCGCGCGAGGACCTGCTCGCCCAGGGGGTGAACACCCGGCACGTGAGCACCGAGCGCCGTGTCCGCGTGCGCTACGAGGGCACGGACACCGCGCTGTCGGTGCCGCTGGGTACGGTGGCGCAGACGCGGGCGGCCTTCGAGGCCGCCTACCGCCAGCGCTTCGCCTTCCTGATGCCCGACCGGGGCCTGGTGATCGAAGCGGTGTCGGTCGAAGCGGTGGGGGCCGGCGAAGCCCCGGTGGAGCCGCGCCAGGCGGAGGCGTCCGACGCGCCCGCACCGGTGACGGCGCAGGTGCGGATGTTCAGCGGCGCCCGCTGGTGGAGCGCCTCGCTGGTGATACGCGAGCAGACCCGGCCCGGCCATGTGATCGCCGGCCCGGCGATCATCGCCGAGCGCAACGCGACCACCGTGGTCGAGCCCGGCTGGCAGGCGCGTGTGACCGCCTTGAACCACCTGGTGCTCGAACGGGTCGAGGCGCGCACGCAGCGCAAGGCCATCGGCACCTCGGTCGACCCGGTGATGCTGGAGGTGTTCAACAACCTGTTCATGAACATCGCCGAGCAGATGGGCCTGCAGCTTCAGAACACCGCCTACTCGGTGAACATCAAGGAGCGGCTGGACTTCTCCTGCGCGCTCTTCGACGGCGAGGGCAACCTGATCGCCAACGCGCCGCACATGCCGGTGCACCTGGGCTCGATGAGCGAGTCGATCAAGACCGTGATCGCGCGCAACCCCGGCATGCGAGCGGGCGATGTCTATGTCCTCAACGACCCCTACCATGGCGGCACCCATCTGCCCGATGTGACGGTGGTCACCCCGGTGTTCCTCGACGGACATGCGCGGCCGCTCTTTTACGTCGGCTCGCGCGGCCATCATGCCGACATCGGCGGCACCACGCCCGGCTCCATGCCCCCCTTCTCGACCCGCATCGAGGAAGAAGGGGTGCAGATCGACAACTTCAAGCTCGTCGATGGCGGCGTGCTGCGCGAGAAGGAGATCCTGGCCCTGCTGGCCAGCGGCGAATACCCCTCGCGCAACCCGCAGCAAAACCTCGCCGATCTCAAGGCCCAGATCGCAGCCAACGAAAAAGGCGTGCAGGAGCTGCGCAAGATGGTCGAACAATTCGGGCTGGACGTGGTGCAGGCCTACATGGGCCATGTGCAGGACAACGCCGAGGAGTCGGTGCGCCGTGTCATCACCGCGCTGAAAGATGGCCAGTTCACGCTGCCGCTGGACAACGGCGCGCGCATCCAGGTGGCCATCCGCGTGAACCGGGTGCAGCGCAGCGCGGTGATCGACTTCACCGGCACCTCGCCACAACTGCACAACAACTTCAACGCCCCCAAGGCGGTGTGCATGGCCGCGGTGCTCTATGTCTTCCGCACCCTGGTCGGCGACGACATCCCGCTCAACGCCGGCTGCCTCAAGCCGCTGGAGGTGATCATCCCCGAGGGCTCGATGCTCAACCCGCACCCACCGGCGTCGGTGGTGGCGGGCAACGTGGAAACCTCCACCTGCATCACCAACGCGCTGTACGGCGCCTTGGGCGTGCTCGCGGCCAGCCAGTGCACGATGAACAACTTCACCTTCGGCAACGAGCGCTACCAGTACTACGAGACCATCTCGGGCGGCTCGGGGGCCGGGGTGTACACCGACGACCAGGGGCGGGTGGTGGACGGCTTCGACGGCACGAGCGTGGTGCAGACCCACATGACCAACTCACGGCTGACCGACCCGGAGGTGCTGGAGTTCCGCTACCCGGTGCGGCTGGACAGCTATGAGATCCGCCGCGGTTCGGGCGGCGCGGGCCGCTGGCGCGGCGGCGACGGCGGCGTGCGCCGCATCCGCTTCCTGGAGCCGATGACGGCGTCGATCCTGTCCAACGGTCGCACTGTGCCGGCCTTCGGGCTGGCCGGCGGCGAGCCGGGCGCCCTGGGCGTCAACCGCGTCGAGCGTGCCGACGGCAGCGTGGAGGTGCTGGCCCACATCGGCAGCACCGAGATGGGCGTGGGCGATGTCTTCGTGATCGAGACGCCCGGCGGCGGCGGCTGGGGAGCCCCGGCCGGCTGAACGGGGGGGCAGGCCCGCCGCGAGGAGACGGATCGAAGCGATTCCCCAACCGCTGCAACACACCCGCACGGGGGCCTGCCAGAAAACCGGGGTGGCGCGACGCGCCACCTTGCATTTTTACCACCAGGTCTCGGCCTGGATGCCGATGGAGGTGCCCGCCTTCTTGTCGCCATACACCTGCTGGAGGCGACCCGTCAGCGCGTTGCGTGCGGCCTCGTTCCAGATCGCATGGGTCACGAACAGCCGGATGGTCGGGCGCGACCAGGCCTCGTTGCCGGCCGACACCGCACCGGCCAGCGTGAACTTCGTCATGTGCCGCGTGCCGCTGCCGTCATCGGGCTTCACCTGGTCATGGCCCACCTCGAGCAAGACCCGGAACGGCCCGGAGATGTGCGTGTCGGTGCGTGCGCCCAGGGCCAGCCACTTGTTGCCGGCATCGGCGGCGTCCTTGCGCACGCGGTACTCGCCCACCACGTCCAGGTGGGTGCCGGCCGTGATCTTGCCGCCGAACTGGACGATGCCGCGCGTGTTCTTCAGCGCGCCCTGCTTGTCGTGCCGCAAGCCGAGCAGCCAGTTGCCACCCATCACACCGTTGAGCCGCTGGTACAGACCCACGGCCAGGCCGTTGTCCTGGTCGGCCGGGTCGAGGCCGGTGGTCTGGTCACGGCTCTTCAACTGGCCCGAGGGTGTGACGTAGATCGAGAGGTCGCCGCTGGGCGTGGTCTGCAAGCCGGTCAGACGGATGGGCAGCGCATAGCGGTTGTCGTTGGCCGGGCCGCGGCCATTCATCATGAAGCCGATGCTCAGCTTGCCGATGCCCACGTCCATGTCCTCGATGCCGGCGCCATCGCCGTCGTTGATCTCCAGGAACTGGTCGTTGATGCCCGTCTGCAGACGGTTGTAGAAGCGCCGGCCCGCCCAGACCTTGCCGTTGGCCAGCCCGGCGATGTTGGTGCCATAGGCATAGACCTGGCCGAAGCGCGTGGTGAGCTCATCCGTGCCGGCCTCGACCTGGCCCCAGGCACGATAGACGCTGGGCATGAAGTGCACATGCCAGTCCGAGCCTTCGAAGCTCGCCAGCTTGGCGCTGAGGTTGGGTTCGATCACGTAGTCGCATTCGTTGCCCAGGCGCCATTTCGTGTCGGCGCCGGGCAGTCCGAAGCACACCTGGGTGCCGCCGCGTGCGTTGATGCCGGTGCCCGCGCGCATGTAGCCGGAGAAGTCGATGGACGCCGCATGGGCGACGCCCGCCAGGCCGGCCCAGGCCAGGGCGGCGATCAGGATCTTGGTGTTCATGGTCGGCAATCTCCTCGTCTCTTGTGATGGGAAGGAACAGGGCCGGTGAATCCGGCGGTTGAGAAAACGGTCACTGCAGGGCGCGCCCCTGGGGGTCGAAGAGCAGCAAGTGCTGCGGATCGGGCCGCAGGCCCACCGACTGGCCCACGGCCGGTTCGGACTGGCCGGGCGCCAGCCGCACGGCCAGCGGCTCGCGGCCTTCGCCGCGCAGGCTCGCGTGCACGATCAGCGCATCGCCCAGGTGCTCCACCAGGTCGATGCGGGCGGCCCAGCCCTCGCCTTCGCGGCACAGGGCCAGGTGCTCGGGCCGCACGCCCAGGGTGAGCACCTCGCCCGGCGCGGCCGCACCGGCAAGCAGCGGCACCACGACAGCCCAGTGCGCCTGCAGGTGAAACACGGTGTCGGCGTCCGCAGCG
>NZ_JBKBVU010000239.1:0-4122 GCF_046289365.1 Caldimonas sp.
GGCCTTGGGGTTGGCGGTGCTCAGTGCCGCCTTGCCGGCCTGGCAGGCCTACCGGCTCGACGTGATGCGGCTGCTGCAAGCGCCGCGATGACGGGCGGCCGCCCCGGGGCAGGCCGCCGGATCTCGCGGATGAACCTTCCGGCGGGCGGCGGGTCGACGTCGCATGTCTTGGCTTTGTCATGGAGAGTCTTTTGTCATGATTGACCGTGTTCTGTTCTCGCTGGTGCTGGCCTTCCCTCTGATGCTGGGCGCTGCAGGGGTCCAGGCCCAGCAAGCGCCGGTTTTGTCCGACCATGTGAAGAAGGACATCGAGCGCCACCGCGCGATGGCGGCGGCCCATGAGGCCGCGGCGCGCTGCCTGGAGTCCGGCAAGAGCGAGGACGCCTGCCTGAAAGAGCTGCAGGCGGCCTGCAAGGGCCTGGGCATCGGCAAGCACTGCGGCATGCGTCACGTCCACTGAGCACCTTCCGATGACCGATCGTCGCTGCTTCGTCTGCGGCCTGCTGGCCCTGGCGGCCCCGGGGGCCTGGGCCCAGCTCGCCGCCCCGCTGGGGGGGGCGGCGCCGGCGTCACCGCTGGGCAGCGGACCGGGCTACCACAGCCCGGACAGCCCGATCCCGCCGCTGCAAGAGCGCGAGGGGGTGCTGTCATGGAAGCTCCTCGGATCGGTCAAGACCCGGGCCGAACGCCAGCGGCTGCGGCCGATCTTCCCGGCCGATGTGAGGGCCCTGGACCGGCAGATCGTGAAGGTGCAGGGTTTCATGATGCCGCTGGATGCCAGCGAGCGTCAGCACCACTTCCTGCTGTCGGCCGTGCCCACCACCTGTTCGTTTTGCATCCCGGCCGGCCCGGAGGGGCTGGTCGAGGTGCGGGCCAAGACGCCGGTGCGCTATAGCGTGGACCCGGTGGTGGTCGAGGGGCGGCTGTCTGTGTTGGACAACGACCCCTACGGGCTGTTCTACCGCCTCACCGAGGCGCAGCCGGCGCGCTGAAGCCCCGGTGCCGCCACCTGGCGGTGGCGGGCCAAGGCCCTGCGGGCTCGGTACACTGGGCGCAAGCCGCCCTTGGGGCCCCAGTATGTCGTCGCCGTCTTTCTCTTTTTCCGATCCACCGGTCATTGACGCGGCGGCGCAAGCCTTGCTGGACATGACGTCCGAGCCCTTGTTCCTCGCCGACCCGCAGGGACATATCGTCTTTGGCAATGCCGCCTGGCGGGACTGGATGCACCGCCACGGCGGCGCGGGCGGGGAGCTGACGGCTGCTGTGCAGGCACGGCCGCCTTCGCAGGACCGGGAAGCGGCGCAGCAGGTGTCGTCGTCCGGGCGGGCCCCTGAGGGGGCGCCGCTGGTGATGGCCGACGGCTCCCGGCTGCATCTGCGTCCCTGGCATGGGCAGGACGGGTGGGCCGGCTGGCTGGGCCGCATCGCGGCGCCGAGCGGGCCGGCCGAGACCGGCCACGGCGTGGCGCCCGGTTTGGCGCAGCGCCTGGAGATGACCCAGGACTTCGGGCGCCTGGCGGTGTGGGAGCGCAGCCTCGACGGCCGGCAGGCCCACTGGGATGAGCACATGTTCCGCTTCTATGGTCTGCCCCCCCAGCCGCAACCGCCCGATCCCGACACCATCCGGGAGTTGATCCATCCCGAGGATCGCGAGCGCGTTCTGCAGGCCTGGCAGGCCAGCATCCGCTCACCCGGTGCCTACCACCTGCACTACCGCCTCGTGCCCCGCACCGGCGGTGTGCGCGTCGTGCATTCATTGTGGCGGGTGCTGGCCGACGCCCACGGCCGCCCAGACCGCGCGCTGGGCGTGCTGGTCGACGACACCGAAAGCTTCGAGCGGGGTGCCCAGGTGCGTAAGCTCAGTGCCCAGTTCGAGCTGGCGGTGGAACTGGCCCAGCTGATCATCTGGGTGCACGACCCGGCCACCGACGAGCTGCGTGTCAACGAGCGGGCGGCGGCGCTGCTGGGGGTGCCGGAGCGGGTGGCCCTGCGGTTGGAGGACGTGCGCGCGCGTGTGCACGAGGACGATCGCCAGGCCCTGGCCGAGGGGCTGCAGCGGGTACTCGACGGTGAGGATGCGGTCGACGTCGTCGCCCGCTATCGCGATGCCCAGGGGGTCTACCGCACCTTGCTGACGCGCCGTGCCGCGCAGCGCGATGAGACGGGTCGCGTCGTGGCGGTGCTGGGGGTGGCCATGGACATCACGGAGCGTCGCAACACCGAGCTGGCCTTGCAACAGGCGCAGGCGCGCGCGGCCCTGGCCACCCGCGAGGCCGGCATCGGCACCTGGGAGCGTGACCTGCGCACCGGCACCAGTCACTGGGACGCGCAGATGTACCTGCTGCGCGGCCTGAGCCCGGACGATCCGCGGCCGGTGGAGGCTTTGCGCGTGAGCTGCGTGCACCCGGACGACCGGGCGGCGATGTGGGCCCGTTACGACCAGGTGCATGCGGGCGCTCTGGACCGCACGGCCTTCGAGTTCCGCGTGGTCTGGCCCGATGGCAGCGAACACTGGCTGGCCACGCGCGGGCACGTGCTGCGCGACGAGAGCGGCCAGCCGGTGCGCATGCTCGGGGTCAACTGGGACATCACCGAACTCAAGCGAACCGAGCAGGCCCTGCGCGAGAAGGCCGCGGCCGAACAGGCGAGCCGGGCCAAGTCGGAATTCCTGGCCCGCATGAGCCATGAACTGCGCACGCCGCTCAATGCGGTGCTGGGTTTCGCGCAGGTGCTGCAGGCCGATGCGGCGCAGGCCTTGAGTCCGGCCCAGCGGCAGCGGGTGGACCACATCCACGCCGCCGGTCGTCACCTGCTGGCCCTGATCGACGACATGCTGGACCTGGCGCGCATCGAGTCGGGCACCGTGGCCCTGCGCCCGGAGGCGCTCGATGTGCAGGTGGTGGTGGCCGATGCCTTGGGGCTGGTGGCGCCGATGGCCCGCGCGCACCGCATCGAGCTGCACACCGGATCGCTGGCCGGCCTGGTGCAGGCCGACCGGCAGCGCCTGCGCCAGGTGCTGATGAACCTGCTGTCCAATGCCATCAAGTACAACCGCCCGGGCGGGCGCGTGGACGTGGCCGCGCACGGGACGGCCGATTGGCTCACACTGGTCGTGCGCGATACCGGCCGGGGGATGAGCCGCGAGCAGGTGCAGGGCTTGTTCGAACCGTTCAACCGCCTGGGGGTGGAGCGCGAGGGGATCGAAGGCACCGGCATCGGTTTGTCGATCGCGCGGCAGCTCGTGACCCACATGGGCGGGCGCATCGAGGTGCGCAGCCGCGTGGGCCAGGGCAGCGAATTCGAGGTGTGGCTGCCACGCGCCCTGCAAGCGGCCTGCCCGGCTGCCGGCGAGGCGCCGGCCCCCACCCCGCCGGTGGCACCGCAGCCGCAGGCCGAGCCTGCGCAACCGGCGCTGGAGCTGCTCTACATCGAGGACAACGAGGTCAACGTCACGCTGGTGCGCGAGGTGCTGGCCCTGCGCCCGGCAGTGCGGCTCAGCGTGGCGGGTGACGGTGCGGGCGGCGTGGCGCTGGCGCACACCTTGCAGCCCGATGCGGTGTTGGTGGACATGCACCTGCCCGACATGGACGGCCATGAGGTGCTGCGCCGCCTGCAAGCCGACCCGCGCACCGCCGCCCTGCCATGCATCGCGCTGTCGGCCAATGCGATGCCCGAGGACGTGCAGCGGGCCCTGGCCGCAGGTTTCCTGGACTACTGGACCAAGCCCATCGATGTGGCGCGCTTCCTGGCGGCCATCGACCGCATGCTGGCGGCGCGTGCGGGGCGTGAGGGATGAGCGGTGTCCTGGTTTCTTTCAGGGGGCCAGCCGCTCGCGCAGACCCGATTCGAGGATCCACCCTAGGGCGGCCGGGCAGGGAAGGCTCCACCGGCGGGCCGCGTACCGCCAGATGAGCATCGCGCCAAGGAAGACCGCCCCGATCGCCAGGACGGCGCGCGGCGGCCTCATGCGACCCGTCCCGGCGGGGCATCGGCGAGACGGACCACATCCCCGACGTCGTCGGGCGCGCTGCGCCAGATCCCAGGCAGGCGCGTCCGTTTGAGAAGCAGCGCATTGATCGCTACCAGGATCGAGCTCCCCGACATCGAGAGCGCCGCGATCTCC
>NZ_JBKBVU010000240.1:0-4114 GCF_046289365.1 Caldimonas sp.
GGCAGCGACTTCGTCACCGCCCCCGAGCTGACCCCGCTGTTCGGCCAGACCCTGGCCCGGCAGTTGCGCCAGGCCCTGGTGGCCAGCGGCACCGCCGAGATCTGGGAGTTCGGCGCCGGCTCGGGCGCCCTGGCCAGCCAGATTCTGGGGGCCCTGGGGCCGGCGGTCTCGGCCTACCACATCGTCGATCTCTCGGGGGCCTTGCGTGAGCGCCAGCGCGCGCGCCTGGCGGCCGAGCAGCCCGCGCACCTGGCGCGTGTGCATTGGCACGACCGCCTGCCCGAGGCCATGCGCGGGGTGGTGGTGGGCAACGAGGTGCTCGATGCCATGCCGGTGCAGTTGCTGCACTTTGACGGGCAGCAGTGGCTGGAGCGTGGCGTGGGCGTGGACGGCACACGTTTCGTCTGGCGCGACCGGCCCACCGCGCTGCGCCCGCCGGTGCAAGCCGCCTTCGTGCCCGGCACCGTCACCGAGATCCACCCCCAGGCCGAGGCCTTCGTGCGCACGCTTTCGGCCCACCTGACGCGCGGCGTGGTGTTCCTGATCGACTACGGCTTTCCCGAGGATGAGTACTACCTGCCGCAGCGCCATGGCGGCACGCTGATGTGCCATCGTGCCCACCGCGCCGACCCCGACCCCCTGGTGGACGTGGGCGAGAAGGACATCACCGCTCACGTGAATTTCACCGGCATCGCACTGGCCGGCCAGGAGGCCGGGATGGATGTGCTGGGCTACACCTCCCAGGGCCACTTCCTGCTCAATTGCGGCCTGCTGGAGTTGTTGCCAGCAGGCGATCCGCGGGCCGCCGCCGCCGTGCAGAAGCTCGTCAACGAGCACGAGATGGGCGAGCTGTTCAAGGTGATCGCGTTCGCGCGCGGCTTCGACCTGCGGCACTTCGAGCCCATCGGCTTTGCCCACGGCGACCGCAGCCACCGGCTCTGAGGTCTGCGATGCTGCGCTGGCTGCTGGTCATCCTCCTGGCGCTGATCGTCTTCAACGGTTTGAGCGCCTGGCTGCACCGCATCGGCCTGGGCCGTCTGCCCGGCGACTTCCACTTCAAGCTCGGGGGCCGGCAATGGCACCTGCCCCTGGCCAGCGCGGTGCTGCTGAGCTTCCTGGCGATGCTGATCGGGAAGTTCGTCTAAGGCCTTCGGCTGCGGCCTGTCCTTGGCCTGCCGGGGCAGAACGGTCAGGCAAACCAGATATTCCACAGGCCCACGAGCACGTGGCCCCAGATGAGGACGTTCACGCCGAACAGCGCGAAGGTGCGGGTGTAGGCCCACAAGGCAGCGGCCCGGCGGGCCAGGATCTCGTTGCCGGTGACGGCGTACAGGAGCATGAACAGGGCCGACGGGACGAGGGTGCCGACGATGAGCACACCCATCACCCAGTAGAAGACGGTCATGGCGCAGAAGGATCTCGGGTCGTGGGCGCTTGCTTTCGCTGCGGACAGCCTGGAGGTTACAGCGGCGCCGGAAAAAAGAAAGGGCCGGGATGCGTAACCCACACGGGCGCGCCGGCGTACTGGCACAGGACGGCCGCCGGCTGTCGCATCGGCCCACGCCGATGCCCCACCACGCAAGGAGACGATGATGTCGCAGATGCTGACGACCCAGGCGGGGGCAGCCGCCCTCGCCCTGGCGCTGGGCGCCGCCCTGAGCCTGGCCCACGACCCCGCCCGCGCCCAGACCCAGGACGCCAACCAGGAGAAATGCTACGGCGTGGCCCTGAAGGGCAAGAACGACTGCGCCGCCGGCCCGGGCACCACCTGCGCCGGCACGGCCAAGCGCGATCACCAGGGCAATGCCTGGAAACTCGTGCCCAAGGGCACGTGCGAGAAGATGGCCTCGCCGACCTCGCCCACGGGGTACGGACAGCTCCAGGCCTTCAAGGAAAAGACCTGAGGCTGCACGCGCCATGGCCTGCCCTGCCCCCCGTGCCCCCGCGGTCCAGCCGCCCCTGACCGGTGTGGGGCTCGGCCTGAAGACCGGCCACCTGGCCGAGGTGCTCGAACGCGGCTCGGCCATGGACTTCTTCGAGATGCATGCCGAGAACCTGATGGTCGACGGCGGGCCCGTCCTGCGCCGCCTGGAGCGCCTGCGCGAGCGCTGGCCGCTGTCGCTGCACGGCGTGGGCCTGTCCCTGGGCGGTGAGGGCCCGCTGGACGAGGCGCATCTGGGCCGGCTGCGCGCCCTCATCGACCGCTTCGAGCCGGCCTGGTTCTCCGAGCACCTGGCCTGGTCGAGCCATGGCGGGCGCTGGTTCAACGATCTGCTGCCCCTGCCTTACACGGCCGAGACGCTGGCGCGCGTGTGCAACCACATCGATCAGGCCCAGGAGCGGCTGGGCCGGCGGCTGCTGCTGGAGAACCCCAGCACCTACTTGATGTTCGAGGACTCGACGATGGACGAGGCGACGTTCCTGGCCGAGACGGTGCGCCGCACCGGTTGCGGCCTGCTGCTGGACGTGAACAACGCCCATGTGAGCGCCGTCAATCACGGACGCGATGCGCGCGCCTTCATCGATGCGCTGCCGGCCTGTGCCGTCGGCGAGATCCACCTGGCCGGCTTTGCGGTGGACCGCGACGCGGCGGGCGACCCGCTGCTGATCGACACCCATGGGGCCCCGGTGGCCCCGCCGGTCTGGGCCCTGTACCGGCAGGCCCTGCAGCGCCTGGGGCCGGTGCCCACGCTGCTCGAGCGCGACCAGCACCTTCCGCCACTGGCGCAACTCGAGGCCGAGGCCGTGCAGGCCCGTGAGGCGATGGCGCAGCACCTGGCCGCGATGGAGGCGGTGGCATGAGACCCGAACGCCACGTCACCGTGTCGGCCCTGCCGATGCAGGCCGCCTTCGCCCAGGCCCTGCTCGACCCGCACGCCACCGTGCCCGGCCTGCGGGCCTGGAACGGCTCGGACCCCACGGTGCGGCTGGACGTCCACCGCAACACCGTGGTGGCGTCTCTCGTCGATGCGCTGGCCGACACCTTCCCGGTGGTGCAGGCGCTGGTAGGGCCGGTCTGCTTCCGCGCCCTGGCCAGCGCCCATGTGCGCGCCGAACCGCCTTGCTCGCCGGTGCTGGCCCATTACGGCGCGGGCTTTGCCGACTGGCTGGCACACCAGCCCCCCCTGGCGGCACTGCCCTGGCTGTCCGATGTGGCCCGACTGGAATATGCCCGTGTGCAGGCCTTCCATGCCGCCGAGGCCCCAGTGTGCACCGCGGCCCGCCTGGGCGCCGCGCTGGCGCAGCCCGAGCGCCTGCCCGGGCTCGTGCTGCCGCTGCAGCCTGGCGTGCATGTGCTGAGGTCTTGCTGGGCCGTGGTATCGCTGTGGGCGGCCCATCAGGGCCAGGGCCGCATCGAAGACGTCCGGATCGACCAGCCCGAAGCCGCCCTGGTGCTGCGCGAGGACGAGGATGTCGTCGTCCTGCCGGTGCCGCTGCCCACAGGCCGCTTCGCCCAGGCGCTGCGGCAGCGCCGCCCCCTGGGCGAGGCGGTGGCCGAGGGGGGCACAGGGCTGGATTTGGGGGCCAGCCTGGCCCTGTTGTTGCGGCACGGGGCCTGCGCCGAGCCGGTCGTCGAAGGGATCCCGGCATGAACAGCGCCCCGCCCCCCGTCCGGCCCCGCGGCCCCCTGGCGTGGATTGCCCGCGTGCATGCCGCCCTCGAGCGCATGCCCGAGTCGCTGATCGCCCTGTTGGGCCGTGTGGCCCTGGCCGGTGTGTTCTGGCGCTCGGGACAAACCAAGGTCGAGGGCTTCGCCGTGGACTTGGTGGAGGGACATTTCGAGCTGGGCTGGCCCCGCCTGGCCGATTCGGCCATCGTCCTGTTCCGCGAGGAATACCGGCTGCCGCTGCTGCCCCCCGAGACCGCCGCCTTGCTGGCGGCCGGGGCTGAGCATGTGCTGCCCCTGATGCTGCTGCTGGGCCTGGGCACGCGGCTGGCGGCGCTGGGCCTGCTGGGCATGACCGCGGTGATCCAAGGGCTGGTCTACCCCGGCGCCTGGCCCACCCACGGGGTGTGGGCTGCGGTGGCGTTGTGGCTGATGGCGCGCGGCCCGGGCGCCATGTCGCTCGACCACCTGCTGGCACAGCGTTTCGGGCTCGGCCCTCGCGCCGGG
>NZ_JBKBVU010000241.1:0-4053 GCF_046289365.1 Caldimonas sp.
ACGACGCCCTCACGGTGGCCTACCAGCGCATGAAGCTCTACGACGTCTCGCAGCTGCCGGTGATGGACGGCGAGCGGATCGTCGGCATCCTCGACGAGAGCGACGTCTTGATGCACGTGCACGCTGACGAGGCGCGCTTCCGCGATCCGGTCTCGACTGCGATGGTCACCAAGCTGGAGCTGGTGGATATGCGCGCGCCGATCGACAGCCTGATGGGGGTATTCGAGCGCGGCCACGTCGCCATCGTGATGGACGGGCCGAAGTTCCTCGGCCTCATCACCCGCATCGACTTCTTGAACTACCTGCGCCGCAAGGTGCAGTGAGCTTGCGCCATCGGCGCGTTCAGAGCACAACGACATTCCATATGGACGAGAACACTTACGGCTTCGGCACACTGGCCATTCATGCCGGTCAGAGCCCAGACCCGAGCACCGGCGCGGTGATGACGCCGATCTATGCCACCTCTACCTACGTGCAGGAAAGCCCCGGCGTCCACCGAGGCTTTGAGTACTCGCGCAGCCACAACCCGACGCGCTTCGCCTACGAGCGCTGCGTGGCGGCGCTGGAGGGCGGCAGCCGGGGCTTTGCCTTTGCTTCCGGCCTGGCAGCCTCGTCCACCATCCTCGAACTGCTGGATTCCGGCAGCCATGTGGTGGCGATGGACGATGTCTACGGCGGCACCTACCGCCTGTTCGAGCGCGTGCGCCGGCGCAGTGCCGGCCTCGACTTCTCCTGGGTGGACCTCTCGGACCTCGCCGCCTTCGAGGCCGCCATTAGGCCCAACACCCGGATGGTGTGGATCGAGACGCCCACCAACCCGACCCTGAAGCTGGTCGACATCGCCGCCGTAGCGGAGTGCGCGAAGAAGCGCGGGCTCATCGTGGTGGTGGACAACACCTTCTGCTCGCCGGCCCTGCAGCGCCCGCTGGAACTCGGCGCCGACATCGTCATGCACTCGGCCACCAAGTACATCAACGGTCACAGCGATATCGTCGGCGGGCTTGCCGTGGTCGGAGATCGCGCTGACCTCGCCGAGCAGATGGCCTTCCTGCAGAACGCCGTGGGTGGCGTGCAGGGGCCTTTCGACAGTTTCCTCGCCCTGCGCGGCCTCAAGACCCTGCACCTGCGCATGAAGGCGCACTGCGAGAATGCGCAGGCGATCGCCGAGTTCCTCGAGCGCCACCCGGCGGTGGAGCGCGTGGCCTATCCCGGCCTCAGGGCGCACCCGCAGTACGCCCTCGCCCAGCGGCAGATGAAGGGGCCGGGCGGCATGGTGAGCGTCTGGCTGAAAGGGGGCTTCGAGGCGGCGAAGCGCTTCATGGAGCGCACCGAGCTGTTCGCCTGCGCCGAGAGCCTGGGCGGCGTGGAGAGCCTCGCCAACCACCCGGCGGTGATGACCCATGCCAGCGTGCCGGTGGAGCGCCGCGCCGCGCTCGGTATCGACGATAACCTCGTGCGGCTGAGTGTGGGGGTGGAGGAGGTGGAGGACCTCCGGACAGAGCTCGCGAAGGTGTTGGGATGAGCATTGTCCGGACCGAGATGAGCAAGTACCTCGCGTTCCAGGCGCAACTCCTGTTCGGCATGGTGCGGCGCGAGATCCTGGGGCGTTATCGAGGGTCTTTTCTGGGGGGCGTCTGGCCGCTACTGGCCCCGATCCTTCTGCTGTCGGTCTACACCGTGGCCTTCCATGATCTCCTGGGAGCGAGATGGCCCGGCATCGAGGGTCGAGCTGGGTTCGCCTCTATGGTGTTCGCTGGGATGCTGTTGCATGGCGCGCTTGCCGAGGTGCTATCCCGTGCTCCGCAAACGATCGTTGGGCAGCCCAACTTCGTGAAGAAGGTCGTCTTCCCGCTTGCCGTACTCCCTGTGGTTCCAGTCGGAGTCGCGGCCTTCCACGCCTTGCTGGGCTTCTTTGTGCTCGCTGTTGCAGCGTGGTTTGTCCCCGGCGAGGGGGTTCGCTTGACTGCCCTCCTGCTCCCTGTCTTCCTGTTGCCATACCTGGTCATGCTGGCCGGAGTCTCTTGGGGTTTGGCGGCCCTGGGCGTCTATGTACGCGACGTGTCGCAGGTGGTCGGCATCTCTTCGACGATGCTGCTGTTCCTGAGCCCCATTTTCTTCCCGCTTTCTGCCTTGCCGGTGGAGTTTCAGCCCATCGTCGCCTTGAACCCCCTGACTTGGGTCGTCGAGGGTGCCCGGGGCTTGCTGTTCGATGGTGTACTCCCCGGTCTCTCCATCATGGTGCCCTATGTTTCCGTCTCCTTGTCGATTGGAGTCCTTGGCGCAGTGCTGTTCGGGAGGCTGAAGCCTGGTTTTGGAGATGTCCTGTGAGCCACGGTATCGCCATCCGGGTCGAGTCCGTTTCCAAGGAGTTCCGGATCTACGAGCGCCCCTCGGACCGGCTCTGGGAGCTGCTGACGCGCAGGCCTCGCCACTCCACCCATCGTGCGCTCGATAGCGTCGATTTGACGGTGGCCAAAGGGGAAACGGTTGGCATCGTTGGACGCAATGGCTCGGGCAAGTCCACCCTGCTGCAGATCATCGCCGGGACACTCCGCCCGACGTCCGGCAAGGTGGCCGTGGATGGGCGGGTGGCGCCACTTCTGGAACTCGGTAGCGGTTTCAATCCCGAGTTCAGCGGTCGCGAGAATGTTTTGCTGAATGCCCAAGTCATCGGGCTCCATCGCCACGAAGTAGAGGAGCGCTTCGAGCGAATCGCTGATTTCGCCGATATCGGTGATTTCATGGAGCAGCCAGTCCGGACCTATTCCAGTGGAATGCTGGTTCGTCTGGCCTTTGCCGTTGCAATCAATACCGACCCCGATATCTTGATCATCGACGAGGCACTTGCCGTTGGTGATGAATCCTTTCAGCGGAAATGTTTCTCGAAGATCGAATCTTTGAAGGAATCGGGAGCAACGATCCTGTTCGTTTCCCATTCGGCAGCCAGCGTGGTCCAGCTTTGCGACCGGGCTGCCCTGATGGAACTGGGCCAGTGCCTGATGGTCGGGACGCCGAAACAGGTCGTGGGGGCCTACCAGCGCATGATTCATGCCCACCCCGATGCCCAGCAACGGATACGCCATGAAATCCGCGAACTCGCTCGTAGCGGGAAGGTGGACATCGATGATCGGGATGGCGGTCAGTGCCGGGGAGGGGAATCAGTGGGGCATCGCGCAAGAATGAGCGGGGATTTTTCTCTTCCCGAGATCCGTCCGTGGCCCGTGGAAGCAGAGGAGCGGCTCGATCCGGGCCTCCGTGCGGACAGCCGCATCGACTATGCCCCAAGGGGGGCGGTCATCGAGGAGGCGGGTATCGTCAATCCCCAGGGGACACGGGTGAACATCCTGTTGCCGGGGCGACCTTATCGATTGGTATTCAGGATTTCATTCACGGCCGATGCCGTGCAGGTCGAGTTCAACATGACCATCAAGAGTCTCGAGGGTATTGCCCTTTATGGGGCGAGTAGTCACGGTTTTGCGGGGTTTCTGCCCGATGTCAAGGCGGGGGAGGTCTACGAAGTGGAGTTTTCCTTCGACACCCGGCTTCTCCCGGGAACTTACTTCTATAACGTCGGCTGCCAAGCGGTCCCTGTCGGGGGCGATGAGCGGCAGTTCCTGCACCGAATCATCGATGCCGGGGCGTTCCGGATCGAGGCTGGATCCTCCGACCGGTACAAGATCGGCTACTTCGACCTGGCGGTAGAGCCCGCTGCGCGATGGCGGGTCCTTGGGGAAGGTCTGAACAACTCCGTCACTTTCGGCGAGAATCGGTCATCGGTTCAAGGATGACTTCGATGCAGCTTTCGTTCGGTGATGCTGAGGATCTGGGTGGCCGCAAGCGCACGCGGCGCGAGGTGTTCCTGGCCGAGATGGATCAGGTGGTGCCGTGGAAGGCGCTGTTGGCCCTGATCGAGCCGCATTACCCGAAGAGGGGTCCGGGCGGCATGGTGAGCGTCTGGCTGAAGGGCGGTTTCGGGGCGGCGAAGCGCTTCATGGAGCGGACCGAGCTGTTCGCCTGCGCCGAGAGCCTGGGTGGTGTGGAGAGCATCGCCAA
>NZ_JBKBVU010000026.1:0-26127 GCF_046289365.1 Caldimonas sp.
GGACTTGCCCTTGCCGGCGCGCGCCGGCGGGTTGCACATGCCGCACACGAAATGCTTGGCAATCTCATGGGGGTGGGTGACGAAGTGGCCGCCGCACTTCGAGCACGGGGTCATGCTCAGCATGCCGTTGTCGATGAACTTCACCAGGCGCCACGCGCGGGTGATGGACAGTTGCGGCTCCAGTCCCTGGGACTGGGTCTGCTCGAGGTACAGACGGTAGGCCTTGATGACCACGTCGATCTCGTCGAGTTCGACGGCCTTGTTCAGGTATTCGTGGATGTTCAGGAACAGCGAGGCGTGGATGTTGGGCTGCCAGGTCATGAACCAGTCGGTCGAGAACGGAAGCTGGCCCTTCGACGGCGACTTGCCGGCCACCTCCTTGTACAGGCGCAGCAGCCGCTCGTAGGACAGGTCGGTCTCGGACTCGAGCACCTGCAGGCGGGCGCCCAGCCGGATCAGCGTGACGGCGCGTTCGATCTGCTTGGCTTCGGTGAGGATGCTCTTGGTGCGCATGACGGGCTCCGTGGCTTTTGGTGGAAACGGCGGGCAGGGCTCGTTCAGGCGGCTTCCTGATGGCGGCCGGCCATCAGGATGCTGGCGTGCAGGCGGGCGGTGGCGTCGTTGGCGGCCGACTTGCCATGGTTGGTCAGCAGGCCCCAGACCAGGTCGTCGTCCATGCGGAAGCGGCACAGCAGCGTGTTGCCCGAGGCGATGCGCATGATCTGGGCCGGGCTCAGGGCGGCGATCAGATCGGCGGTCTCCTCGGAGATGCCCAGGCGGAACAAGGCTTCGGCACGGTCGGCGCGGATCAGGTTCTGCGCCAGCATCAGGTAAGACAGGTTGGCTTCGCGGATCTCGGCGAGGATCTGTTCGGTCTGCGGGTTCATGGTCGGCTCCGTTCTTCAGTCTGTCGATGTGCGGGGTGTTCCCGGGCTTGCTTTCGCTGACTGCGTGGAACGCACTTTAGGCAGACCGGAAATGAGCCGATATCAGGGCCTTTCTGTTCGCAGTGTCGCGGATTTCCGAGCGGGTGTCGGAGAAATTCCTACAAGGGGGTACGTGCTCACGCCTGTGTCCAGGCCGCCTTCCATTCATCGAGCGCGGCGCCTTCGAGCATCCACTGTGAGCGAACCGCCTGCCTGAGCGCGTCGCCTGCACGTGCGGCCGCATCGAGGTCATGGATGTGCATACGAATGGCGTCGACCCATTCCTTGTAGCGGTTCTTCACCCGTGTGACGGGAAGCGCGTCCTCTTGATAGCAGCGGATGTCGCTGCAAACCACGGGGTAGCCGCAGGCTCCATACTCGATCAGACGCAAATTGCTCTTGCACTCATTGAAAAGATGGTGTTCCAAGGGGGCCAAGGCGAGGTCCAGATCGAGGCTGGCCAGCTTGGCCGGGTACTGCTCGATCGGAACACCCGGGTGCACTTCGTGGACCACCGCCGATACTTCTTTCGGGCACAGACCAAAGAACACCCACTCCACCTCGTGCGCCAGCGCCTTGACCACATCGATGATCAAGCCAAGGTCGCCTGCGTGGCCCGCTCCACCGGCCCAGCCCACCCGTGGCTTTCGTCCGCGGCGTCGTTGCGGCTGGAGGTTGGACCACCATGCCGAGGGCAGCTTGTTCTTCACCACTCGGATGTCGCGGTGCAAGCCTTCGAAAGCCTCGGCCAGTGCCTCGGTCGATACCACGAATCGATCGACGTAGCCCAATGCCTGCCGCAAAGACTTGACCGCGTCTTTCGGAATGCCTTGGCGGTGCGCACTCTTGAGCGGAAGATTGGGCAGATAATCGTCCAACTCGTAGACCTTGAACGCCCTGGAAAACGCTTTGATGCGACGCATCGACTCCAATTGCGGATCGCTGAGCTGACGTTGCAAAACGATGGCGTCGGGGTCCAGACGCGCCAGCTCGGAAGGCAGCAGCATGGTGTCCGACAGCAGCCCTTCGATGCGACCACTGTGGCGCATCGCTTCATAGGGTTGGATCACCCGGTAGTGACCGCACCCCCAATGATCGGCCATGTGGGCCAGCACAATGGGCGCGGGTCGCCATGTCAGTGGATGCCACACCAAGTCGACTCTTGATTCGAAAGAAAAGCCTTTGTCGTTCAGCGACAAATTGCGGTTGTAGGCCGGGTCGTTGGCGATCAGAGGCATCCATTTCGCATACAAAGCGTCTTGTTCGGCCGCAAACCGCTGGCGCTTGGCTTCGTGAGCTTGCGGATCGAGTTGCTTTTGGCTCACGCTACCCTCGTGCATGACCAAAGCGTGAGGTGTCCACACGTTCAGGTATCCTGCAGCCGCAACCTTCAGGCACAGATCCACATCGTTGTAAGACACCTTGAAGGCGACCTCATCCATGCCGCCGACTTCTTGGTAGACCGATTTGCGGATCATCAGGCACGCTGCGGTCAAGGCGCTGTAGTTCTGATCCACGCGCAGGCGCTGCATCGTGCCTGCAGCGTCCATCGGCTCGCCAAGGAAAGGATGGTCCGCGGGCCCTCGCAGGCCCAGCACCACACCGGCGTGTTGCACCGTGCCGTCAGGGTAGAGCAGCTTGGCGCCCACCGCGCCCACCTCCGGACGCAGGGCGTGATTGAGCATGGCATCGAGCCACCCCGGCTCGATGATGGCTGTGTCGTTGTTGAGCAGCACGACGACGTCCCCACGCGCATGCTCCACCGCCAGGTTGTTCATCGCCGAAAAATTGAACGGGTGGTCGTAGCGCAGCACCCGGATGCGGTTTTCTCCGAAGGAGGCCACGGCATCGAGCCACTGGCGGGCTTCCTCGGTGGTGCTTTGGTTATCGACGATGAGCAGTTCGTAGTGGGGATAGCGCGTTTTCTCCAGCAGGCTTTCGACGCACCGCCGCAGCAGATCGAGCTGATCACGCGTGGGAATGATGATGCTCACCAATGGTTGATGAGGATGCGCATACTCGATGCGGTACTGACGCGCAAGTTGCTGGTGAACCGTTGCGTTGCTGTAGCCGCGTCGAATCAAATGATTGAGGATCACGGCCTTTTCGTGCGGCTGATCGGCAACGCTTGGCGGATCGCTGATCAGCAGCGGCTCGGCCACATGGCCCAGACCGGCCAATCCGCCTTGCTCGATCATGCGCAGCACCAGGTCCAGTTCCGCGGCGCTTTCGGCTTGCGCATCCAAGCCATGCAAATCCAAGAACACTTCGCGCTTGAAGCACCAGTGCGTGGCCATGGCCGCTGGAAAGCTCAGCAATAGGTCGAGGTTGATGTCAGGCCGGAAGGCGGCTCCCAGCGATCCGTCTTGGCTTCGATAAAGCTCGTCCGCATAGACGGCCCGGCAGTGGTCGGCGCCGATGAGATCCAGCGCAAGAAGGGTCAAACCATTGGAAGTGAACGAATCGCCGGCGCGAGTCAACAAGACCCACTGTGCGTCGGATTGCTCAACGATCCGGTTGATGGCCGATATGCACTCTTGGGCCTTGGTGTAGTGCACACGGTAGGGGTTGGGCAGGGTGGGAGCGTGGGTGTCATCGTCCGCGAGGACGCATACCTCGACATTCAGTCCGAAGCGAAGCGCTTCGTCCAAGCTCCTCAGGGTCCGGGCCAGCGGCTCGTGCAGCGTGTCGCCGAGCGCCTGCACCAGGAGCAACAAGCGCGGGCCGCCACCGTGTTCACGGAGCTTGTTCCGTATGTGTTGCTCGTGGAAGGTTGTCAAGCGTCGCTGTTCCATCCAGCGTTTGATGGTGTCGGGTTGCGCTGGCTCGCCTTCAAACTTGGCGTGCGGGCGCACGGGAAGGGTTCGGTAGAACCCTTCCACGCTGAACTTGATGCCTGTGACGGCTGCTTGCAGCTCGATTTCTTGCTGCAACAGTGCACGGGCATTGCACGGTTGTCCGCTCAGCAGCTGGATGACCTCTTCGGCCAGGGGGATCAGGCCCAGGGGCGTGTCAGGGCGGGGTTGCGCCACCGAGCCGAGTTTCGCAAAGCTGTAGTAAAGACCGCGCAGCAGCACATAGTCGAGGCGAACCTGTGGCCAGTACGACCATTCAAGATCGAACAGGCGATATCTACCGTCGTATCCAATGAAGTTGAAGGGCGTGGCATCCAGATACCGACCCTCCAAGTAGCGCTCGCCCTGGACGAGCCGCGCGTGCGACGACAAATGCTGATACAAAGGCTGCATCCATTGCGCGATCAACCGAGCATGCCAGCCGGGCTGATTGACCAAGGGCAGCAGACGGTTGAACAGCAGTTCGCCCTCCAGCAGTGGCTCGTCGGGCTCGACTGTCATCCACTTCGGTGTCGACGTTGCATACAACAGGCGTCGTTGAACGCGCAGTTCGCCGTCGATGCGACGGATGGCGATTTCTTTGGACAGATCCTTGCGGCGAGCGACCGAGTAGGTGAATGCAAGATCCTCATGGTCTTTTGCCGGCACAGGCGCATCCGAGGCTACGACGACGAACGCGTTGGCCAGCGCGCCAACCAGTCCGTTGTCGACCAGCGATCGGAATGCGCAGGCTTCGGAAAACAGCGGTCCTTGTCCTGCGCCAAAGCCGACGGTATGGATCGACGACAGAAGGTTGTAAAGCAGCTCAGGCGGTGCGCTCAAGGCATCATCGCTGAGCACCAGTTGCGACGAATGGTGGTCGGGGAAGGGGTAGTAGAACTTGAGATGCGTCAACCCGTTCTTTCGTAAGGCCCGGACCAGTTCCTCGCGGCCGGGGGCGCCGGGCAGACCTTTGACCTGCAGGCCCTGGATGCCAGCGAAGTCCCACGGCGCATGGGATTGCGCGGCTCCCGCCCAGTGCCGCAGTCCCAGGCGATTGGCACTCATCACAATCAGGCAGCCGCCATGACGGAGGCATTGTCGGGCTTGGCGCAGCGCATCGTCCAGTTGCGCACGGGCTCCAGGATCGGAGATGAGCACGACGTCGTAGCCAGTGTCTGTCTTGAGGGCGAGTTCGAGATCCGAGGTGACCGTCACATTGGGAAGGTCGGCGCAGCGCAGCGCTGCAGCTTGCGCCATCACGGCGTGAGCTTCGTAAGCCGTCACCCGGGCGCCAAGCTCCCCGATGTAACGACTTGAGGTGCCGAAGCGAGCGCCGATCTCCAAAACCGTTCGTCCCGTCAGAAGCGGTTCCAAGGGGCGCAAGGCGTTGACGCATGCCGCACCGAGACTCTTGGCCAGGAGGGTATCGATACAGATGGCGCGGATGTCTTCCGAGGCGATCGAGCGGTCTTGCACCGACTGCAAGGCGACGAGGACTCGCTCTTCGGTGCTGCTTGAGCCGGCTGCGTCTTGCGTGCCCGTCGAGACTTGATCCACTGGCTGCGAAGACTCGTGGCCAAGGACTTTGGCGTTGTAGTACACCGACGTGTCGGCCGGCCGTTCGTAGACATATCCGTGCAACTGAAGATACTGATCGAGCAGTTGCTTGGCCTGGTGTGCTTCCTGAAGGTCGGCGGCGGATAACGGTGTGCGCGGCAAATGCGCACGCAGGTCGGGGTGGGTCGAGAGTTGGGCCAATCGTTGCGCGTACTCGTCCGAGATTCGAGGCTTGTGAATCAAAGCGTGGTACAGCAACGAGTAGAAATGGTCGCCAGCGCACGGCACGAAGAACCCGCCTTCATGCAAGGTGCGTCGCTCGAGCATCTCGGTTTGCCAGCGCTTTTCGTAATACCCATCGCCAACGAAGCGAAAATCGAAACGAAGTTCCTCGCCTGCGATGAAGGCGGCATAGTGGACGCGGTGAGGCTGAGCAAACACCCGGCGCGCATTCATCACGTATGCCATCTCCGCGTCGGACGTCGTCAGCAGATCAATGTCGCCGTGCGCGTCTGATTTGTAAGCTTCTGGAAACCCCTCGAAGTTGCGCAGCACCACGTATGGGATGGTTTCATTGAGCACGCTGAACAACTGGCGCAGATCTTTCCATCCCCCGGCGCCGACGAGGTCTACCGGCATCGGTGCAATTTGTCCGTTCCAGCGCTTGGGCAATCGCTGGATCAGCGCGGCCATCGGCATGCCGAACAGCAAGGCAACGTCGTGCCGCGCTTCGGTTTGACTGTCGGTGGCATGTACGCGATGGCCACCGCCCGTCCATTGACGGTAGCGCTGCTTGGCATCGAAGGTGTTGACGTTGACAAGACGCGGTCCTTTGGACGTCTCGCGCATCTCGTAGCGGGGTTGCGGATCCCGCAGAATCAGGGCAAGAAAGGGGCCGCGGCCACAGTGATCTTCCTTGAACGATCCGGGAGGCAGGTTCTGTCCATAAAAGCGCGTGAAATTCTCCGAAACCCGAGGCGGGCTCCAGGTGATCTCGAAGGCAGCCAGAATCTGCAGCCGACGCCCCACATCTTCGACGATGCGCTGTTGCTTGGGACGGGCGTGCTCCCACAGGATCATCAAATGGTGTTCGGCCGACGGTTGCGTCATGGTTTCTTGCCTGAGGAGGGGAGGGGCGGTCTTTGTCTGCGCGGGGATCGGCATTCACTATAGGCGCCAGCGTCATATCCAAAGATGGAATTAGCTGAACTTTTCCACCTTCTCTTCTACGCCAACGATGCGGTGTGGACAAGTTTTGCTCAAGCCGGCGGGGCGGGCGGCCGATAGTCCAAAAGATCAGGACGGTCGATCCGCTCCTTAGCGCGAAGAAGTTCCTTCTTCTTCGGCTTGACAAAGCCCTAAAGTTGGTATCGCACCTGTCGATAACTCGCTCAACGGGCCCGAGCAATCGGCAACCCGTGGTCCGGGGAACAGCCGGCCGACGGTTCGACGCGAAGCGCCGATCTTCGCTCGCATCTGAGGTGACTGCCGCCGGACGCAGCCAGCGCGAGCTGGCAAGGCGCAGCGGCTGCAAGGCCGCTGGGCTGAGGCAAAGCCGGCGTCCATGCCGGGAGTCATCGACATTGAAGGAGCACACATCATGGCTATGTCCGTCAATACCAACGTCGTTTCGCTCAATGCGCAACGCAACCTTTCCAGCACGGCGTCTTCGCTGGCGACTTCGATGCAGCGCCTGTCCTCGGGCCTGCGCGTCAACAGCGCCAAGGACGATGCCGCCGGCCTGGCCATCGCCGAGCGCATGGGCGCCCAGGTGCGCGGCATGAACGTGGCCATCCGCAACGCCAACGACGGCATCTCGCTGGCCCAGACCGCCGAAGGCGCCTTGGGCAAGATCGGCGACATGCTGCAGCGCATGCGCGAGCTGGCGGTGCAGTCGCGTAACGCCACCAACAGCAGCGGCGACCGCGCCAATCTGCAGAAAGAGTTCTCGGAACTGCAAGACGAGATCGGTCGCGTGATCCGGTCGTCGAACTTCAACGGCAAGGCGCTGTTTGACTCCAACGGCGCGGGTTACGAGGCGACGCTGTCGTTCCAGGTTGGCGCCAACACGTCGGCCAATGACCGCATCGATGTGACCTCGGTGAACCTGTCTGGCACGGCGGCCGAGGGCAGCACGATCACCAGCGCGACATCGGCCGACGTCGTCATGTCGACGGTGACCACCACAGCCGCCACGTCGGGCGCCAGTGGCATCGCCATCGGCGGCTGGACCACCGACCCGGCCAACGTTGGCAACGAAATCGATGAAGCCATCGACGTGATCGACCGCGCGCTCGATGTCATCAACGACCAGCGGGCAACCTTCGGTGCGGTGCAAAACCGATTCGAGGCGGTGATCCAGACCTTGCAGGTCAGCGTGGAGAACCAAAGCGCCTCTCGAGGACGGATCTTGGATGCGGACTTCGCGGCAGAAACGGCCAATCTCTCCCGTGCCCAGATCTTGCAGCAAGCCGGTACGGCCATGGTGTCGCAGGCCAACCAGCTGCCCCAGCAAGTGCTGTCGCTGCTGCGCTGACGTCCACGCACGCGGACCTCAACACAACCCGGCTTCGGCCGGGTTTTTGCTCGTTGGCCGGCCTATCGATCTGGGGGGTAAAAAGGCTGTTGTTTGGGGCTTTGTCTGAAGGGGTGCGCTCTCACAATCAAGCTGACCGTACTGGTGGAGCGCCGGCGCTCGAAGCCGGAGTCCGTTGTGATTCTTGAAGGAGAGCTGCCATGCCTCAGACCATCAACACGAATGTGGTTTCGCTCAACGCGCAGCGCAACCTCAATGCTTCTCAGTCCTCGCTGGCCACGGCCATGCAGCGCCTGTCGTCGGGACTGCGTGTCAACAGTGCCAAAGACGACGCTGCCGGATTGGCGATTGCCGAGCGCATGAATACCCAGATCAAGGGCATGAACGTGGCGATCCGCAATGCCAACGATGGCATTTCGCTGGCTCAAACGGCCGAAGGCGCGCTGGGCAAGATCGGCGACATGCTGCAGCGCATGCGCGAGCTGGCGGTGCAGTCGCGCAACGCCACCAACAGTGTGGGCGATCGCGCCAATCTCCAAAAAGAGTTCGCCGAGCTGCAGGAAGAAATCGCCCGCACCGTCAAATCCTCTCGGTTCAATGGCAAGTCGCTGTTCGATGGGACCGATGCCACGTTCGAGTCGACCTTGAGCTTTCAAGTGGGGGCCAACACTACGGCCAACGATCGCATCGATGTCAACTCGGTGAACTTGTCAGGAACGCCGGCCGAAGGCAGCACGATCACCAGTGCATCTTCCGCCGCCGATGTGGTCGCGACGGTGACGACCACGGCCACAGCCTCTGGCGCCAGCGGTATCGCAATCGGCGGGTGGACCACGGTGCCGGCCAACCCCGGGGATGAGATCGACGAGGCGATCGATGTGATTGACCGCGCCTTGGATGTGATCAATGACTTGCGGGCGACTTTCGGTGCGGCGCAAAACCGCTTTGAGAGCGTGATTTCCAACTTGCAGGTGGCCGCGGAGAACCAGTCGGCGGCCCGAGGCCGGATCATGGATGCCGACTTTGCGGCCGAGACGGCGGCGCTGTCCAGGGCGCAAATCCTGCAACAAGCCGGCACGGCCATGGTGTCGCAGGCCAATCAGCTTCCGCAGCAGGTGCTGTCGCTGCTGCAGCGTTAAAAATCACCGCTCAAGTCGGGTTGCGGTCTGCCGATAATCCGCTTCACGAGGCACGCTGCGCCCGAAGGGCGCCGCAAGCCGGTTCCTTGCGATGAGGAGTTTGACGGATGGCGACCATCTCGTCCCCGGGCATAGGCAGCGGGCTGGATGTGCAAAGCATCGTGTCGCAGCTCGTGGCGCTCGAACGGCGGCCGATCGACCTGCTCAAGCAGCAGGCAAGCCGTCTGTCGACGCAGTTGTCGTCGTTCGGTTTGTTGCGCAGCTACGTCAGCAACCTGCAATCGGCGGCCACGCAGCTCACACGCTCCAGTCTGTGGAGTCAAACGGCGGCGACGTCCTCGGACGCCGCGGCGGTGAGTGTGGCGGCCTCCTCCGGAGCTGCGGCGGGCAGCTACAGCGTGGAAGTCTCGCAGCTGGCGCGTTCGCAGTCCCTGGCCTCGTCAGCCTATGCAGACAGCTCGGTCGTGCTCGGGCAGGGGACGCTCACGTTCACCAAAGGTGACGGCAGCACGGCCAGCGTCACCATCGGCGCGTCCGACACAAGCTTGGCTGGCATCCGTGATCGCATCAACGCGGCCGGGGTGGGTCTTAGCGCGTCCATCGTGCGCGATGCGTCGGGCGCCCGTCTGGTATTGACGACGACCGCCACCGGCCTGGATGCGGCGATCACGCGCATCGACGTGACCGGTGACCCAGGGTTGCAAGCCTTGGCCTACGAGCAGGGCGTGCCAGGCGACGTGGAAGAGACGCAGCAGGCCCGCAATGCTTTGGCGCGCATCAACGGCTTGGACATCGAATCGGTTTCCAACACGCTGAGCGACGTGGTCGACGGGTTGACGCTCACGCTGTCGCGCACCACGACGTCCGCCGTCGAGGTCAAAGTGTCGGCCGATGACGAGGCCGTGAAGAAAGCGGTGCAGGATTTCGTCAATGCCTATAACGACCTCAGCCGCTTCGTGGCGAAAGAAACCGCCTACGACGAAGCCTCGAAGAAGGCCGGGGCTTTGCAAGGCGACCGCACGGCCGTGGGGCTTGTGACACAGCTACGAACCTTGGTGTCGCAGACCTCGGGGGCGTCGAGTGTGTTTGCCACCCTGTCCAGCGCCGGTGTTGAGCTGCAGCGCGACGGAACGCTCAGATTGAATGAATCGCGCTTCGCAAGCGCTTTGAACCAGCGCAATGAGCTGGCGCAAGCCTTCAGTCGCGCCGACACGCTGGATCCGAGCGTCAACGGCTTTGGTGAGCGATTTCGTTTGCTGACCAACTCGATCGTGGGCACTGAGGGCATGCTCACCGCCCGCACCGAAGGCTTGAGAGCGAGTATCCGGCGCAACGAGCAGCAGCAGGAACGTTACGAGGATCGCGTGGCTCTGGTGGAAAAGCGCCTGCTGCGGCAGTACCAGTCGCTGGACGCCAGCCTCGGGCAACTCAACAGCCTGAGCAACTATGTCAGCCAGCAGATGAACGCGATCAACAACTGGAACAAGGCGAAGTGAGGCCGCTCGGAGCTCGCCACACCTCGCCGGGGCCCGCTGTGCGGGCCCCCTGCGTTTGAGGGGGAAGCTGGGGCCCATTTCCGGCTCAAGTGGGGCGTAGGTCCGGCCGATATCAGTGCAAACGCATCCATCCCAGCGAGCAATGACCATGTTTGCACCCTTCCGAAGCCAAGCCACTGCCTATGGGCATGTCCAGGTGGAAACCGGTGTGGCCACCGCCGATCCGCACAAACTGGTGGAGATGTTGTACGACGGGGCCCTCGATGCCATGGCCCGCGCCCGCGGCGCGCTGGCCCGGGGCGACATCGAGGCCAAGGGCAAGGCCATCGGGCAAGCCGTGCGCATCATCGAGGAAGGTCTGCGCAGCGCCTTGAACCGCAAGGAGGGCGGCGAAGTGGCCGAGAACCTGAACCACACCTATCTCTACCTCACCGCCCGCCTCACCCACGCCAACCTGCGCAACGACGATGCGGCCCTGCAGGAATGCATCAGGCTGCTTGCACCCATCCGCGAGGCCTGGGTGGCCATAAAGCCATCGATCAAGTCCTGAGGGGAGCAGACCGAGCGATGCTGCCCACAACCCTCACGAACGCAAGCCCCGCACCGGAGCCTTCCATGGACGACAACGCGCTGCTGGAGTGCTACGAGGCCATCGAGCGTGCGAGCCAGGAGATGCTCGAAGCGGCGCGCAGCGGCGACTGGGACCGGGTGGTGCACCTGGAAGGGGCCTGCGCGGTGCTGATCTCGCACTTGAAGCAGGCGGCCGCCGGGCGCCAGCTCGACCCCGAGCAGGTCCGCGCCAAGCACCGCGTGATGCTGCGCATCTTGCACAACGACGCGCAGATCCGCCACCTGGCCGAACCCTGGTTGGACGACCTGGATCGACTCCTGGCTGCATCGCCGCGTACACTGCATTGAGCGCGTCGGCATCCGGGCGTCCGGGTGTCGCGAACGCGCCACGGGAGCTTGCCATGGAAACCATGCCCATGCCCCTGTCGCCCGAGGAGCCCGAAGCGCGCTCGGCCTTGGACGACTTCCGCATCACCGAACCCTTCGAGATCCTGTCCCTGCTGCGCCAGATGCAGGAGCAGAACGCGCTGCTGACGATCGCCACGCCGCGCGGGGCGAGCTTCGTCACCACCATCTTCGAGGTCAACAAGGCCAAGGGGGTGGTGCGCTTTGCGGTCGACGCCCACGAGCCCCAGCTCGAGCGGGTGCTCGACTCCGACGAGGTGGTGGCGGTGGGCTACCTGGACAGCGTGAAGATCCAGTTCGACCTGGACGGCTTGGTGCACGTGCACGGCGGTCAGGGGCAAAGCGCCCTGAACGGACGGTTGCCGCGTGAGGTGTTCCGCTTCCAACGCCGTGCAAGCTACCGGGTGCGTCCGCTGTCGAAGGAGGGGCCTTCGCTGCGCTTGCGTCATCCGGCCCTGGAGGAGGTGTGGCTGGACCTGCGCATCCTCGACGTCAGCATCGGCGGCCTGGCCGTCTTCGTGCCCGAGGGCACGCCGCTGCTGCAGCCCGGTACCTTCATCAGCCAGTCGCTGATCGAGCTGGATGACGACACCCGCTTCAACGCGAGCCTGCGGGTCGCTCACATCTCTGCCGTGAACGATGCGGCCCAGGGGGTGCGCATGGGCTGCGAGATGGAGGGCATGAGCGGCGAATCGCTGCGGGCCTTGCAGCGCTTCATCGACCAGACCCAGAAGCAGCGCCGCCTGATGGCCCTGGACCGGCCCTGAGGCCCTGCGCGCGGCCGCTTCGCGCAGCGCGAACTGGCGGGAATTCCGCCGCTATTTCGGCTCAAGTTCTCAGCCGGGCTTTTCACAATGGCGATGACGCAATCTGCCCATCGCCATGTCCAGCGACGCCCAAGACCGCAACCTGCCAGCCACCGAGCGCAAGATCCGCAAGGCGCGTGAGGACGGCCAGGTTGCGCGCTCACGCGACCTGGGGCATTTCCTCATCGTGGCCGGCGGCATCGCCGTGGTCACGATGGCCAGCCCCTGGATGACGGGCTGGATGCTGGACATGATGGCCACCGAACTGCGCTTTGCAGGGGCCGATGTCCGTGAGAGTGCACGCATGGCCGAGCGACTGTCCGGGGCGGCGGCGAAGTTCCTGGCCGTGACGGTCCCGCTGGGCCTGGTGGTGGCCGGCGTGGCTGCCCTGGGCGCCGTGCTGTCAGGCGGGTGGAACTGGACGATGAAGGCCCTGGCGCCCCGTTTTTCGAAGATCAATCCGGTCCAGGGGTTCGGGCAGCTCTTCTCCAAGGACAACCTCATCCAGGCGATCAAGGCCAGCCTGCTTGCACTCGTCCTGGGCCTCATCGGGGCGGTTTACCTCTACCGCCAGCTCGACGCGTTCCCGGCCGTGCTGGGCATGGCCCTGCCGGCGGCGGTGTCGCAGGCCACGCATCTCATCATCGTGGGCGTGGCCCTGCTGCTGCTGGCCCTGGGTGTATTCGCCGCCGTGGATGTGCCCTTGCAGCGCCACTTGCTGAAGAACCGGCTCAAGATGAGCCACCGCGAGGTCAAGGACGAGCACAAGGAGCTCGAGGGCAACCAGGAGGTCAAATCCAAGGTCAAGGCCTTGATGCGGGAGAACGTCAAGCGCCGCATGATCGCCGCCGTGCCCAAGGCCGACCTGGTGGTGATGAACCCCACGCACTACGCGGTGGCGCTGAAGTACGAGGAGGGCCGCATGAACGCCCCGCGCGTGGTGGCCAAGGGCGCAGACCTGCTGGCCCTGCGCATCCGCGACGTGGCCCGGGAGGCCAAGGTCCCGGTGCTGCAGGCCCCGATGCTGGCGCGCGCGCTCTACGCCCATGCCGAACTCGACCGCGAGATTCCCGCTGCCCTGTATGCCGCCGTGGCGCAGGTGCTGGCCTACGTGTACCAGTTGCGTGCCGCAATGGCCGGCCAGGCGCCGATGCCAGGCGAGCTGCCGGCCCTGCAGGTGCCGCAGGAGCTGGATCCGCACCACGGCAAGACGCCGGCCGATACCGCCGAGGCTGAATGATGAGCAACGCTTCCACCCCCGCCCTGCCACGCCCCTTGCAGGATCTCCTGGGCGGTCTGCCGCTGAAGGCCCTGGCCGCACCGCTGCTGGTGGTGCTGATCCTGACGATGATGGTGCTGCCGCTGCCGCCCCTCATGCTGGATCTGCTGTTCACCTTCAATATCGCCTGCGCGCTGATGGTGATGATGGTGTCGGCCTACATGGTGCGGCCGCTGGACTTTGCGGCTTTCCCCGCGGTGTTGCTGCTGACCACGATGCTGCGACTGTCGCTGAACGTGGCGTCCACGCGCGTCGTGCTGCTCGAAGGCCACACCGGCACGGGCGCGGCCGGCCAGGTGATCGAAAGCTTCGGCCACTTCCTGATTGGCGGCAACTTCGCGGTGGGCCTGATCGTGTTTGCCATCCTGGTGGTGATCAACTTCGTCGTGGTCACCAAAGGCGCCGAGCGTATCGCCGAGGTGGGCGCACGCTTCACGCTGGATGCAATGCCCGGCAAGCAGATGGCCATCGATGCCGACCTGAACGCCGGCCTGATCGACGAGAAGGAAGCCAAGCGCCGCCGCGCCGAGGTGGGCGAGGAAGCCGAGTTCTTCGGCTCGATGGATGGCGCCTCGAAGTTCGTGCGCGGTGATGCCATAGCCGGCATCCTCATCCTGCTGATCAACATCGTCGGTGGCCTCACCATCGGCATGGTCCAGCATGGGCTGAATGCGTCCCAGGCGGCCAACTCCTACATCCTGCTGGCCGTGGGCGATGCGCTGGTGGCGCAGATCCCGGCGCTGCTGATCTCGATCGCCGCAGCGATGGTGGTCTCGCGCGTGGGCAAGGAGCAGGACGTGGGCACGCAGATCACCGGTCAAGTGCTGCATTCGCCCAAGGCTCTGGGCATCACGGCCGGTGTCATCGGCGTGATGGGCGTGATCCCGGGCATGCCACACCTGGTGTTCATGGCCATCGCCGCCGGCCTGGGCTATGCGGCCTACCGCCTGCACCGGCGCCAGGAGCTGGCGCGGCTGCAGGCCCAGCGCACGCCAGCGGCGGCCCAGCAGGCCAGCCCGAATGCCGAGGCGAGCTGGGACGACCTGCAGCCGGTGGACATCCTGGGCCTGGAGGTGGGCTACCGCCTGATCCAGCTCGTGGACAAGGACCGCCAAGGGGACCTGCTGGCGCGCATCAAGGGCGTGCGCCGCAAATTCGCGCAGGAAGTGGGTTTCCTGCCGCCTTCGGTGCACATCCGCGACAACCTCGAGCTCAAGCCCAGCGTCTACCGCATCACGCTGCGCGGCGCCGTGGTGGGCGAGGGCGAGTGCTTTCCCGGCCTGTTCCTGGCCATCAACCCCGGCCATGCCAGCACTCCGCTGATCGGCACCACCACCACCGACCCGGCCTTTGGCCTGCCTGCGGTGTGGATCGAGGAAGCTCAGCGCGAAAGCGCCCAAATGGCCGGCTATACGGTGGTTGATTCCTCGACCGTCGTGGCCACCCATCTCTCACACTTGATGCAAGTGCATGCCGCCAAGCTGCTCGGCCGCACCGAAGTGCAACAGCTGGTGGATCACGTGACAAAGTTGGCTCCCAAGCTCATCGAGGACGTGGTACCCAAGATGGTCAGCATCCCAACGCTGCAGAAAGTGCTCCAGATGCTGCTGGAGGAATCCGTGCACATCCGCGACATGCGCACCATCGTCGAGACCCTGGCCGAACATGCCGCCACCGTCACCGATCCGGCCGAGCTGGTGCGCCGCATCCGAGTGAATCTGGCTCCGGCCATCGTTCAGCAGATCTACGGCCCCGTGAAGGAACTCGACGTGATCGCCATCGAGCCCGAGCTGGAGCGGCTGGTCACCCAGGCACTCACGTCACCGCATGGCGCCACCCTCGACCCCGGCGTGGCCGATCACCTGACCCAGTCGGCCGCACGCGCGAGCAAGAAGCAGGAAGACCTGGGCGTGCCCGCCTGCCTGCTGGTGCCCGATGCGATCCGCCCGGCCATGGCCCGGCTGCTCAAGCGTGCCGCGCCCCGCCTGGCGGTGCTGGGCCACAGCGAGATTCCTGACACTCACACCATCCGCATCGGCTCCGTGATTGGAGGCACCGCATGAACGTCAAACGCTTTGTCGCGAGAACGTCGCGCGACGCCCTGGTGCAGGTGCGCCAGGCTTTCGGCGAGGACGCCGTGATCCTGTCCACCCGCCCCTGCAAGGAAGGTGTGGAGGTGCTGGCGATGGCGCCCGAAAGCGTTGCCGCGCTGGAGACCTTCAGCCACCCGGCGCCGGCGGCGGCCGCTGCGAAGGCGCCTGCCACCACCGGTGGTGTCGCGCCGAAGGCCGTTCCCGCCGCCCCCGCGGTGGCCAAGGATGTGGAACAGCTCGCGATGAGCACGCTGTCGTTCCAGGACTATGTCCGCGAGCGCATGCTCAAGCGTCGTCAGGCGGCCCTGCAACAGCAGGCCCAGACGGCCGCAGCCGTCACGCATCCGGCCGCGATGCCCACGGCAGCCCCGACCGTGGCCGCCCCCTTGGCATCGAGCCTGCCCGTCGAGCAACGCCTGGCCGAGCGTGCTGCGCAACGCAAGGCCGGCCGCACGGCCGCCCAGGCCGGCGAGACCGGCGCCCCGGTGCGCACCGCAGCGCCGGCTCCGGTGGTGCCGGCGCTGGCCGACGAGGCCGCCTGCAGCGTCCCGGCGCCGGCCGCACCGGCGGCCGAGGACCGTGCCATGCTCGCCGAGCTGCGCGAGATGAAGGGGCTGATCGAGGAGCGCTTCGGTGCCCTGGCCTTCATGGAGAAGATGCAGCGCAACCCGGCCCAGGCCCAGCTCACGCAGAAGCTGCTCGATTGCGGTTTCTCGCCGGCGCTGATCCGCAAGCTCGCATCCCACATCCCGCATGACGCGGCCGATCTCAACGCCTGGGTGGCCGGCGTGCTCGAGCGCAACCTGCTGACGCTCGAAGAGGGGCCGGCCCTGGAGGACGAAGGCGGCGTCTACGCCCTGGTGGGCTCCACCGGCGTGGGCAAGACCACCACGACGGCCAAGCTGGCCGCGGCCTTTGCTGCGCGCTACGGCGCCTCGAACCTGGGCCTGGTGACGCTGGACGCCTACCGCGTCGGGGCCCATGAGCAGTTGCGTGCCTATGGCCGCATCATCGGCGTGGCGGTGCACACCGCGCACGACCGCGCCGCACTGGAGGACCTGCTCGAACTGCTGTCGTCGAAAAAGATGGTCCTGATCGACACGGCGGGCATCGCCCAGCGCGACACCCGTACGCAGGAGCTGCTGGAGATGGTCAGCCACCGCCGCATCCAGCGCGTGCTGGTGGTCAACGCCGCCGCGCAGGGCGAGACCATCGAGGATGTGCTCATCGGTTACCGTGCCCACCAGTGCAAGGGGGTGGTCCTGTCCAAGATCGACGAGGCCGTCAAGCTCGGCCCGGCGCTGGACGCCGTGATCCGCCACAAGCTGCCGGTGCTGGGCGTGGCCAACGGCCAGCGCGTGCCCGAGGACTGGCACCGCATGTCGGCTCAGGCCCTGGTGCATCGCGCTTTGCGGGGCGGGGGCAGCGCGGCCTACCGCCTGGACCGCGACGACGTGAACCTCGTCTTCACCGCGCCGCCAGCTCCACGCGCAGCGGCCCAGGGGGCGGTGCATGTCTGAGCGCGCCTACGATCAGGCCTACGGGCTGCGACGCCTGTTTGCCCACCACACCGTGCATCTGCTGCCGGTGGCTGCCAACCCGTTCGCGCGGGGAGCGCACATGCTGCTCGAAGGCCTGTGCCACGGCTTTGCAGCCCAGGATCTGCACACCCTGGTGGTGGATGCGGCCCCGAGCCCCTACACCACCGGCGTGGACGTGGCCGAGGCCGTGGCCCGCGACCTTGACCTGGGGCAGTGGATCGACCCCCTCGATGCCCACACCAGCGTGCTGGCCGCCAGCCCGACGCTGGCCTGGTTCGGCGAGGCCCCCGGCTCGGCCGCACTGCTCTTCGAGGCCCTGCGCGAAGCTGCGCCCAGCGCCGATGTCATCGTCTTCCACGCCGATGCGGCGCTGCTCAGCGGGCTGTTTGCCGGACGCCGCGTGCGGCCGCTCATCCTTGCGGGCGACGACGCGCCCAGCCTCACCGAGGCCTATGCGGCGATCAAGATCCTGCTGCAGTACGCCGGCCTGGGGGAGCACGCCGTCGTGATGGATCTGGCCACCCCCACCCTGGGCATGCCCGTCGCGGCGGCCCGCCTGGCGCAGTGTGTGCAGGATTTCCTGGGGGGCACGGTTCATCTCGAGGCCATCGCTTGCACGGCGGTACAGTCCGAGGCCGATCTGGCCCGGGCCTTGCACCCGCTGTCCACCACCTTGTTGCACCACGCCCTGCCGTTTTCGCTGCCAGACGGCGAAGGCGCAGGCTGGGCTGGGCCCGCCGGATCCGCGACGGCCCCGGCCCGCCCCCACGCGTTCAACTGATTCCGGAGCGCTTGCCCATGTACACCGCCAAAGGCCGCCTCGACAACCACGCGATGCTGCAGCAGTACAGCCCCCTCGTGCGCCGTCTGGCACACCAGATGATCGCCAAGCTGCCGGCCAACGTGGAGATCGACGACCTCATCCAGGTCGGCATGATCGGCCTGAACGAAGCGCTCAGCCGCTTCGACACCAGCCAGGGCGTGCAGTTCGAGACCTTCGCGACGCAGCGCATCCGCGGTGCGATGCTCGACGAACTGCGTGGGGCCGATTGGATGAGCCGTGGCGACCGCAAGCAGCAGCGCTCCATCGAGGCGGCCGTGCACCGGCTCGAACAGAAGCTGGGCCGCGCGCCGCTGGAAAGCGAGATCGCCCAGGAAATGGGCATCAGCCTGGCCGACTACCAGGAGCTGCTCAACAAGGTGCGCGGCACCCAGCTCGTCTACCTGGAGGACATGAGCGGCGACGAGGGCGACCACGATTTCCTGGATCGCCACGTGGCCGACAAGGAGGCCGACCCGCTGAGCCAGCTCAACGACCGGCGCTTGCGCGAGGCCCTGGTGGCGGCCATCAAGACTTTGCCCGAGCGCGAGCAGTACGTGATGAGCATGTACTACGAGCAGGACATGAACCTGAAGGAGATCGCGGCCGTGCTGGGCGTGACCGAATCGCGGGTGTGCCAGTTGCACAGCCAGTCGATCGCCCGCCTGCGCGTGAAGCTGCGCGAATGGTGAAACGCCCCGGGAAGGCCGGCACCACAGTGCGAGGAGAAGAGCCATGTTGACCTTGTTTCGAGGCCGTGAAGGCCAGGCCCAGCCCGCACAGGCACCGGCTCCGGCCGCTGGCGGCGTGGCGGACGCGCGCGCGCTGATCCAGTCTTTGCAGCAGGAGACCTCCGGCCTGGGCCGCGAGGCGGCCGAAGTGCGCGGCGTGCTCGACGACAGCATCCGCAGCGCCGAGCGCCAGCAGCAGGCCGTGTCCACGCTGGCCGAACACCTGCGCACCATCGTCAAGGCCCAGGACGGCATCGGCGAAGTCACCGAACACAGCCTGCAAGCCGTGGGCCGTGCGCGCGAGGCGGTGGAAGGCGTCGGCCAAGGCGTGGCCGGCGTGGTGGACACGCTGCGCGAGGTGGCCGAGGCCGCGCAGCAGATCACGCAGATCGCGATGCAGACCCGGCTTGTGGCCTTCAACGCCTCGGTCGAGGCCAAACGGGCCGGCGAGGCCGGCCGGGGCTTTGGCGTGGTGGCCGACGCCGTCAAGGACCTGGCCGCCAGGGTCGAAGCCTCGTCCAAGCAGATCATGGGCACGGTGGGCACGCTCGACGAGCGCATCGGCACCTTGGCGCGCGAGATCCGCAGCGAAGGCAGCGAAGGCCGCCAAGGCGCCTTCCATGCCGCGCTGGCTGAGGTCGAAGGCGGTGTGGGGCGCATCGCCCAGGCGGCGGCCCACAGCCGGCAGCTCAGCGCAGGCATGAACGAGGAGATGGCACTCATCGAGCGCGAAACCCGCCAGACCGCCCAGGCGCTGCAGCAGGCCCTGCAGCGCAGCGAGTCCTTCCTCAAGGTCAGCGAACACCTGATGGAACTCACCGCCGCCAGCGGCATCGAGACCGAAGACACCCCGTACATCCATGCCGCCCAGCAGGCGGCCGCTGAGATCGCCCTCCTGCTGGAGGACGCCGTGCGAACCGGTGCGATCAGCCTGGCCGAACTCTTCGACGAGCAGTACCGCCCGATCGCCGGCACCAACCCGCCCCAGTTCGAGACTCGCTTCGTCGCCCTGGCCGACCGGCTGTTCCCGCAGGTGCAGGAGAAGCTGCTGGAGCTGTCGCCCAAGGTGGTCTACTGCATTGCCGTGGACCGCAACGGCTATGTCCCCACCCACAACCGCAAGTACTGCCAGCCGCAGCGCCCCGGCGACGTGGTCTGGAACACCGCCCACAGCCGTTACCGCCGCATCTTCGACGACCGCACCGGCCTGGCCAGCGCCCGCAACCGTCGGCCCTTCCTGTTGCAAACCTACCGCCGCGACATGGGGGGCGGCCGCTTCGTCCTGATGAAGGAAGCCTCGGCGCCGATCGAGGTGCAAGGGCGGCACTGGGGCGGGCTGCGCTTGGCCTACCAGTTCTGATCGGACAGACCAACAGGGCGCAGCAGGCGCCCTTTTTCGTGAACGGGCGCACGAAAGGGCGGCTTCCGGCCGAGCGGGTCTCGCCGCTGTCGCCGCGCACGGCCTGGCTGCTCGTGCAACTGCGCCCGCTGGAGCCCCTGCCGGCGCGCGACCGCGTCCACGGCCTGCCGCTGGATGTGCCGTTGGGCCTGTGGTGGTGACCGGGTGGGGCCCAATCCCCCGGATGGAGGATGAAACCGGAGGGCGGCTGCCCCATCATCGGCGCTGACCGAGAAGTAGGGGGGCGGCGCAGGCAACCCTCCGCACCCGCTCCCGATGTTCCTGTCCGCACCCTCCGTCGAATCTCCCGCCTCCAGTCCTGTCCCGTGGGGGGCCGATGTCGGGCCTGACGCGACGCTGCCAGCCCTGTTCCTCTCGCGCTGCCGGGCCGATCCGCAGGCGCTGGCCTATGCCGGGCTCGACGAGCAAGGGGCGATCGCCTGGACGCGCACCCGTGCCGAATTGCTCGAGCGCACCACCTGCCTCGCGCGGGCCCTGCGGGACCGGGCCGCCGCGGGCGAGCGCGTGCTGCTGGCCTTTGAAGGCGGTGTCGAAGCCGTGGAGCTCTTCTGGGCCTGCCTGCTGGCCGGCCTGGTGCCGGTGCCGGCACCGCCGCCGGATCTGCGGCTGGGCGCGCGCGGCTGGGACCGCCTGAGCCGCATCGCCGAAGATGCCGCCGCCGTCCTGGGGGTGTGCAACCCGGCCGAAGGCCCCGGGGCGACGCCAGCCTGCGGGCCTGTGGCCTGGACGACACCGCAGCTCCTGCACGAGGCCGGAAAGCCCACCTCGCCGGACGAGGCCGCGCACGGCTCCACCGTGCGCCCGCAGGATCCGGCCTATCTGCAGTACACCTCGGGCTCCACCCGGGCACCGCGGGGTGTCGTGATCACCCATGCCCAGGTGCTGGCCCATGGCGCGGCGCTGGCAGCCGTCGTCGGGCGCCGGGTGGCGCCGCCCCCGCGCGCCCTGAGCTGGCTGCCCTGGTTTCACGACTACGGCATCGTGCTGGGCCTGATCCAGCCGCTGCTGCAAGACGGCGTGTCCTACCTGATGCCGCGGCGGGTCTTCATGCGCCGGCCCTTGCGCTGGCTGGAAGCGATTGCGCGTCATCGCATCACCGTCAGCGGTGCCCCGGACTTTGCCTATGCCGCCTGCGTGCGGGCCCTGTCGCGCGAGCCGGGATGGACCGCCGACCTGCGGAGCTGGCGTCTGGCCACCTGCGGGGCCGAACCGGTGCGCCCGCCCACGTTGTCGTCCTTCGAACAGGCCTTCGGCCCCCAGGGGTTCGACCCTGCGGCCTGGGCCCCGGCCTACGGATTGGCCGAGGCGGTACTGACGGTCAGCCTCTCGCCGCAGGCCGCGCCCCCGCGCCGCCTGGTGCTGTCGGCCGCCGCGCTGGAACAGGGGCAGGTGCGCCTTGCCGAACCCGGTGCGCCGGACGCCCGCAGCCTGGTGTCGTGCGGTCCGGTCCTGCCCGGGCTGGCGGTGCGGGTGGTGGACCCGGCAGGCCTGTCCCCGCTCGGCGAGGGCCGCGTCGGCGAGATCTGGGTGCGCGGCCCCAGTGTGGCGCAGCGCTACTGGCGCGAGGCGGCTCCCGAGCTCTTCTCGGCCCGGCTCCAGGGTGATGACGATGATCGGGGCTGGCTGCGCACCGGCGATCTCGGCTTCCTCGCCGACGGCGAGCTCTACCTGGCCGGACGCCTGAAGGACCTCATCATCGTGGGCGGGCGTAACCTGCATCCCCAGGACCTCGAAGCCGTGGCCTTGTCCGCCCACCCCGCGCTGGCCGACGGGGCCGCTTTGGCCTTCGGTGTGGAGGGGGCTGCGGGCGAGGCGGTCGTGCTGCTCACCGAAGTCCGTGGCCGGCCCCCTGCAACGGCCGCGGCGGCCATTGCCGAGGCCGTGCGCGCGGCCGTCGCCGCGGCCTTCGAGGTCGATGTGGCCGACGTCCTGGTCCTGCGCGGCGGCGTCCTGCCCCGCACGTCCAGCGGCAAGCCCCAGCGCGCCCTGGCCCGCGAGCGCTACCGGCACGACCGCTGGCAGTCGCAGGCCTGGCCGGCACGGCCCGGGGCAAGCGCGCCGGCTGGCACCGCGGTGCACCCGGCGGTGGCCGCTGCCTGGGAGGCCGTCCTCGGGGCCGGGCGGGCGGCCGATCCGCAGGCCCACTTTTTCGACCAGGGCGGGGATTCGCTCACGGCCACCCAGCTCGTATCGCGTCTGCGGGCCCTCACCGGGGTCGAGCTGTCCGTGCGTCAACTGTTTGAGTCGCCCACCCCGGCCGGACTGAGCCGCTGCCTGGAAGGCGCCGCCGCGGCCTCGCCGGCGCTGGACCTGCCGCTGCCGCGGGCTGCGCAGGAGGCGGTGCTGTCGTTCGCCCAGGAGCGCATGTGGTTCATGCAGCAGCTTGCACCGGCCAGCACGGCCTACCACATGCCGCTGGCCCTGCACCTGCGCGGCCGCCTGGACGGCCCGGCCCTGCAGGCGGCGGTGGACGAGGTGGTGGCGCGGCACGACATCCTGCGCACCGTTTTCGTGCTCGACGGCGAGACCGTGCGCCCCCGGGTCCTGGCCAGGGCGGCGATCGCCATCGACACCGTGACACCGCCCCCGCAGGCCCGCGGTCCCGACGACCCGGCCGTCCATGCGCTGCTCGCGCGCCTGTCCCAGCAGCCCTTCGACCTCGCGCGCGGGCCGCTCATGCGCCTGCACCTGCTGCCGCTGGGGGGCGACGAGCACGTGTTCCTGATCGTGCAGCACCACCTCATCGGCGACCAGTGGTCCTTCACCGTGCTGGCCCGCGAGCTGGCGGCGGCCTATGCCCGGCGGCTTGGCGGTCAGGCCGGCGGCGTGCCGGCCGCCCCGGCGCTGCAATATGCCGACTACGCCGCCTGGCACCGCCGCTGGTATGCCGGCCAGCGCCATGCCGAGGAGCTGGCCTATTGGCGCGAGCAACTCGCCGCTCTGGAGCCCTTGGAGCTGCCCACCGACCACCCCCGACCGCCGCAGCAGGGCCACCGCGGTGCGCGTGTGCGCTTGCCCCTGGCGCCGGCCCTGCTACAGCGGCTGGCCGAGTTGGGTGCGCGCCACCGCGCGAGCCTGGCCATGGTGATGATGGCCGTCTTCAAGCTGCTGCTGTACCGCCACAGCGGTCACACCGACCTGGCCATCGGTGTGCCCATCGCCAACCGTCACCACCTGGCCACTGAAGATCTGCTCGGCACCTTCGTCAACACCCTGGTGTTGCGCAGCCGGCTCGACGCACGCCTGGGCTTCGAGGCCCTGCTGGATCAGGTGCGCCACACCGCGCTGGAGGCCTATGCCCACCAGGACATGCCCTTCGAGCTGCTGGTCAGGGAACTGGGCGTCGTGCGCGACAACAGCCGCTCCCCGCTCTTCCAGGTGCTCTTCAACATGGTCAATGCCCCGCTGGGCGGGATCGACTTCCCGGGGCTCACCTGGTCCCGGGTGGACTTCGACCGCCAAGCCGCCCAGTTCGACCTGGCCGTCACCATCGACCCCGAGCTGGACCGCTCTGCCGTCTTTGAGTATGCGGTCGATTTGTTCGAGCCTTCCACCGTGCAGCGCCTGGCGCGCCACTACGAAGCCCTGCTCGAGGCCGTGCTGCGCACGCCGGGCCAGCCGGTGGCCACGCTGCCCATGCTCGCGCCCGACGAGCTGGAGACCTTGCGCACGCTGGCCTGCGGCCCGGTGCTGCCGCTGCCTGCCGGTGAGGTCTGGTCCTGGTTGGCCCCTGCCTTCGAGCAGCATGCCGCGCAGCCGGCCCTCGAATGCGCTGGCCAGGCGCTGTCGTATGGCCAGCTCGAGCGGCGCAGCGCGGCGCTGGCGTGCGCCCTGCGCCGGCGCGGCATCGGGGTGGGCCAGCGCGTCGGGCTGAGCCTGCCGCGCGATGCCGACCTGTTGGTGGCTCAGTTGGGCGTGTTGCGTGCGGGGGCGGCTTATGTCCCTCTCGACCCCGCCTATCCGAGCGCCCGTCTGGCCGACATGGCCGACGACGCGGCGCTGGCCCTGCTGATCGCTGGCGACACGGCGCCGTCCTGGGCGGCGGGCCTGGCGACCGCCGGCGTGCTGGCACTGGTGGAGGAGGGCCTCACCATGCCCCCGGATGAGCCCGCCTCGTGTGCCGGGCCGGGCGATCCGGCCTACGTGATCTACACCTCCGGCTCGACCGGGCGCCCCAAAGGGGTGGTCGTGCCCCATGGCGCGGTGGTGAACTTCCTGGCCAGCATGGCCCGCGAGCCCGGCCTTGGGCCAGGCGAGCGCTGGCTGGCCGTCACCACGCTGAGCTTCGACATTGCCGTGCTCGAGACCCTGCTGCCCCTCGGTCGCGGCGCCTGCGTCGTGCTGGCCACCGACGAGCAGGCCGCCAGCGGCAGCGCACTCAGACGCCTGCTCGAAGACGGCCGCATCACCGGCATGCAGGCCACGCCGTCGCGCTGGCAGATGCTGCTGGAAGCCGGCTGGACGGGCCCTGCCGGGCTGAAGGCCTTGGTCGGCGGAGAGCCCCTGCCGCAGGAGCTGGCCGCGCAGCTGCTGGCGCATGGGGCCGAGGTCTGGAACATGTACGGCCCCACCGAGACCACGGTGTGGTCCACCTGCATGCGCATCATGTCCGCGCGCCCTGAGCACCTGAGCATCGGCCGGCCCATCGCCAACACCCAGGCCTGGGTGCTTGACGCACAGGGCCAGCCCTGTCCTTGGGGCGTGGCCGGTGAACTCCACCTCGGGGGGGCGGGTCTGGCCCTGGGCTACTGGCGCCGTCCCGAACTCACTGCCGAACGGTTCATCGAATGGGCCGCCGACCCCGGCCACCCCCCGCTGCGGCTGTACCGCACGGGCGACCGGGTGCGCTGGCGCCGCGACGGCCGGCTCGAGCACCTGGGCCGGTTGGACGACCAGATCAAGCTGCGCGGCCACCGCATCGAGCCGGCCGAGATCGAGGCGGTGCTGGCCGCCCACGAGCAGGTGCACCGCGCCGTCGTTGTGCGCCGCGAAGACCGTCCGGGCGATGCCCGCCTGGTGGCTTACATCCACACCAACGCCCCGGCAGCGGCGCACGAGGACCTGCGCGACGTCCTGCGCGAGCGGCTGCGTGCCCGCCTGCCCGACTACATGCAGCCCCAGCACTTGGTCTTCATCGACCACCTGCCGGTGCTGCCCAACGGCAAGCTCGACCGCCGCAGCCTGCCGGCGCCGGCCGAGCCGGCGGCGTCCGTGCAGCGCGTGGCCCCTCGCAACGCGGCCGAACAGGCTCTGTGGGCGGTCTGGGCCGAGGTGCTCGGGCACCGCCGGTTCGGTGTGCACGAGGACTTCTTCGACCTGGGGGGGCATTCGCTGCTGGCCGCGCGGCTCGTCCATCGCATCGAGGCCCAGCTGGGGCTGCCTTGCAGCCTGGCGCAGGTCTTCGAGCACCCGACCGTGGCCACGCTGTGCGAGGCCCTGGACACCGGCCGCCGGCTGCACGAGGCCTCGATGGTGTGTCTGCAGCCGCAAGGCACCGCCCCGGCGCTGCACTGCGTGTGCGGCGTGCACATCTATCAGCCCCTGGCCGACGCGCTGGCGCCGCAGGTGCCTGTGTACGGCCTGTTCGTGCCGGCCGAGCTCGGCTTCCTCGATGCGCACGTGGACCCCCGGCACGGAGGCATCACCGTCGAGCGCATCGCTGCCGACTATGTGCGGTTGCTGCGCGAGCGCCAGGGCACCGGACCTTACCGCCTGGCCGGTCTGTCCTTCGGCGGACTGCTGGCCCTGGAGATGGCAAGGCAGTTGCGCGCGCTCGGCGAAGTGGTCGACTGTGTGCTGATGTTCGACACGGCCCGGCCCTTGGGCGTCCTGCCGAGCAGCTTGCAATGGCTGCACCGCCAGGGCCGGCGGCTGGCCCGGGGCCGTCTGCCCCTGGCCGGGCGCCTGCTGGGCCGCAGCCCGGTGGCAGTCGGCCCCATGCATGCCGCCGAGGTCCCTCAGGGTCCGGACC
>NZ_JBKBVU010000027.1:0-26114 GCF_046289365.1 Caldimonas sp.
CGACGTACAGGCCCGCGTCCCGGCCGGCCAAGCGCAAGCCTTCGATGACTTGCAGGCAGCGGATCCGGGTGCTGGCGACCAGGGGGTCGCTCGAATGGGGCCAGAACCGCAGGCGCGGGCGGTTGGTGACGGACGGGCCTTGCCGCCCGCTGCCGGGGGAGGGTGATGTCGAATCCATGGTGAGGGCGCAAGGACGCCACAGGGCTGCGGCGGCGGTGCCCCTCGGGCGCTACCGCCGGGCACAGTGTAGTCGCCTGCCGCCCGCGATGCCTAAATTCAGGCGGGCGGGAAGCGCGGTTCTCCAGGCAGCAACTCGCCGGCTTCCAGCGGGGGCAGTTGGCGCACGCGCGCGTAGATCGGCGTGAAGTCGGGGGCGGTGGCCTGGAAGAGCTGCTCGAAGCTGTCGATCACGAAGTAGGTGCGCTGGTAGGTGTCGATCTTGTAGCGCGTGCGCATGATGCGCTCGACGTCGAAGCCCACGCGCTTGGGCTCGGGCGAGGTGACGCTGTAGCGCAGCTCGCCGGTGGACGACAGGATGCCGGCACCGTAGGCGCGCAGGCCCTCGGGGGTGGCGATGAGGCCGAACTCGACCGTGTACCAGTACAGGCGCGCCAACAGCTCGCAGGCATCGAGCCGGCTGGCCTTCAGGCCGCCGGCGCCGTAGGCCTGCATGTAGTCGGCGAAGACCGGGTTGAACAGCAAGGGCACGTGGCCGAAGAGGTCGTGGAAGACGTCGGGCTCGACGACGTAGTCGAACTCCTCGGGCTCGCGGATCCACTCCGTGACCGGGAAGCGGCGCTCGGACAGCAGCTTGAAGAAGGCCTCCTCGGGGATGAGGCCGGGCACGGCCACGACCTGCCAGCCGGTGGCGCGCATCAGGCGTTCGCTCAACTCGTCGAAGCGTGGGATCCGGTCGGGCTCGCCCAGGTGGGTCACGGCCTCGACGAACTCCTTGCAAGCCAGGCCCGGCAACTGGGCCGCCTGGCGTTCGTAGAGGCGGCGGTAAAGGTCGTGCTGGGCCGGGGTGTAGGCGGCCCAGTCCTGCTCACAGGTGTAGTCGGCGCGGGCGCGGGCGTAGTTGCCGCGCGGGGGCCGCTCTCCTTCGCCGTAGGTGACGGGCGCCACGCCCTGGTTGACGCCGCTGTGGAAATCGATGGCGGTGGAAGGGGCCGTCATGGCGCGCTCCTCGTGCGGGATGCTCAGGCCGCGGTGGCGTCGGTCTTCAGGACGCCGCGGCGCATCTGGTCCAGTTCCATGGTTTCGAAGAGTGCCTTGAAGTTGCCTTCGCCGAAACCCTGGTTGCCCTTGCGCTGGATGAACTCGAAGAAGATGGGGCCGAGCTGGTTCTCGCTGAAGATCTGCAGCAGCAGCTCGCCGGGCTGGCCGTCGACCAGGATGTTGCGGGCCTTCAGGCCTTCGAGGTCCTCGCCGTGGTTGGGGATGCGCTTGGGCAGCAGCTCGTAGTAGGTGGCGCTGGTGGTCAGCAGCTTGATGCCCGACATCTGCAACGCGTCCACGGTGTCGTAGAGGTTGGTCGAACCCAGCGCGATGTGCTGGATGCCTTCGCCGTGGTAGCGGTCGAGGTATTCCTGGATCTGTCCGGCCTTTTCGTTGCCTTCCTCGTTGATGGGGATGCGGATCTTGCCGCAGGGGCTGGTCATGGCCTTGCTCTTCACGCCGGTGGCCTGGCCCTCGATGTCGAAGTAGCGCACCTCGCGGAAGTTGAAGATGCGTTCGTAGAACTCGGCCCACTCGGCCATGCGGCCGCGGTGCACGTTGTGGGTGAGGTGGTCGATGTAGGTCAGGCCATGGCCCACCGGGTTCAATTCGGCCCCGGGCAGCGGCTCGAAATCGACGTCGTAAAAGCCGATGTTGCCGATGTCGCCTTCTTTGGCGCCATTCTTGCCGCGCCACTTGTCGACCAGATAGATCAGCGAGTCGCCGATGCCTTTGATGGCCGGGATGTTCAGCTCGCCCGGGCCGGCCTGGTTGGCGTAGCCCCAGGCGCCCAGGTCGATGGCGCGCTCGTAGGCCGCCTTGGCGTCGCGCACGCGAAAGGCGATGGCGCACACGCTGGGGCCGTGCAGCCGGGCGAAGCGCTGGGCGAAGGAGTCGGGTTCGGCGTTGAGGATGAAATTGATCTCGCCCTGGCGGTACAGCGTCACGTTCTTGTGGCGGTGGCGCGCGATGGCCTTGAAGCCCATGCGCTCGAAGAGCTGGCCCATCGCGGCAGGATCGGGGGCGGCGTATTCGATGAATTCGAAGCCATCGGTGCCCATCGGGTTGTCCCAGGGGGTGAATTGCATGCCGGTCTCCAAAGCGTGGGCAGACGCCGTAGCGCCCGCATGTTGAGCTGTGTCAAGACTGTAGGCGGCGTGGGGCGCAGTTTTTCTGCATTTTTGAGCGGAAAGGCTACAAAAACGCAATAAAAGTGCGAGAATTTCTCTATGGACACAGCGATAACGCTCGACGCCATCGATCGGCGCATCCTTCGCGCGCTGCAGACCAATGGCCGCATGACGTACGACGAACTGGCCGGGCAGGTGAGCCTGTCGCCCTCGGCCGCGCTGCGCCGCGTCAAGCGTCTGGAGGAGGCCGGGGCGATTGCCGGCTATGTGGCCATCGTCCCGCCCGAGCGGGTGGGGCTGGGGCTGACGGCCTACATCAACGTGCGCTTGGAAAAGCACACCGAGAGCCACAAGCGCAATCCCATGGATCTGTTCCGTGCGGCAGTACAGAGCTGGCCCGAGGTGGTGGAGTGCGTGGCCCTCACGGGTGAGATGGACTACCTGCTGCGCGTGGTGGTGCAGGACATGGCCCACTACTCGCGCTTCATCATGGACACCCTGCTCAAGCATCCGAGTGTCGAGGACTGCAAGACCAGTTTCGTGCTCGATCGGGTGAAAAACACGACGGCCGTGCCGGTGTAATCCCTAGGCGGTCTCTGTCGCGTTGGCGACAGAAACGAGGCCTCGAGTCTCCACAATCGGACTGCAAATTTGCACGACCGTGCATTTTGCAGTGCAGAACTCAACAGGAGACAGGCATGCAGTTTTGGCGTTCTAAATGGGCCGCTGCGGTGGGCAGCGTCGTCGTGCTGGTGGCGTGCGGCGGTGGCGGAGGTGACAGTACACCTGAACCGGAAGAGGTGCGCCCGCACGATGCGCGCACCTTCCCGCTCGACGAGACCGCGCTGGCCTTCGAGGCCTTGCCGGGGACCACGACCACGCGTTTCCACGGCGTGCTCAACGGGGCAGGCTACCGCATCGAGGTGCCGCAGAACTGGAATGGCCGCCTCGTGATGTACGCCCACGGCTACCGCGGCACCAATGTGCCGCTGACGGTGAGCAACCCGCCGATCCGCGCCCATCTGATCGCCAACGGCTATGCCTGGGCGGCGTCGAGCTACAGCAAGAACTACTACGACGTGCGTGCCGGCGTGGAGGACACCAACGCGCTGGCGTTGGCGTTTTCGCGCCTCACCGGCCTGGCCGAGCCGACACGGCGCTACATCATCGGCCATTCGATGGGCGGGCATATCACGGGCGCGGCGATCGAGGAGGAGACCTTCCGCACGGCCAATCACAAGGTGCGTTACCACGGGGCCGTGCCGATGTGCGGCGTGATGGGCGACACCGAGCTGTTCGACTACTTCTCGGCCTACCAGACGGCGGCGCAGTACTTTGCCGGGGTGCCGCTGTACCCGACCACGGCCTGGGCCGACATCAACGCCTTGGTACGCAGCCGGCTGTTCACGACATTCAGCAGCTCGGTGATCACGCCCACGGCCGACGGCGAGAAGCTCAAGGGCGTGGTGATGAACCTCACCGGCGGCAACCGGCCGATCTTCGAGCAGGGTTTCGCGAATGCGGGACTGCAGCAGGTGGTTTGGGGCACCTTCGGTGGCGACGGCACGATCAACGGCATCCTCAATGCCAGTGTGCTGGACACGCGCAACATGGTCTTGCAGATCGACAGCGACCCGGCGCTCAGTGAGGAGGAGACCTTGCTCAACCAGCGCTTGCTGCGCGTCACGCCGGTGCCCGATGCCAACCGCTTGCGCCGCGACGGCTTGCGCTGGATCCCGAAGGTCAACGGACAGTTCAGCATCCCGGTGGTGTCGCTGCACACGCTGGGTGACATGTACGTGCCGTTCAGCATGCAGCAGATCTACAAGCGCCGCGCCGACGCCAATGGCTCGGGGGGCTGGCTGGTGCAGCGTGCCATCCGCGCCCCCAGCCATTGTGATTTCACGGTGGCCGAACAGGTGGCGGCCTTCGACGACATGGTGGCATGGGAGCAGAACGGCACGCGGCCCGAGGGGGACGAGGTGCTGGACGCCGCGGTCGTGGCCGATCCGGCCTATGGCTGCCGCTTCACGGTCAATGCCGGCGGGCCGTATGACAACCCCACCACGGTGACCGTGCGCACGCTGATGCCGGCCTGCCCGACCCCCTGAACGGCCCTGCGGTCTCAGCCCTCGTCCAGGTCACGCACCTTGCGCAGCGTGGCCTCGGGCGAGAGGTTGAGCAAGGCGGCGATGTCGGCGATGTCGTCCGGCAAGGCGGCGTTGTCCCAGCCGTGCTGGGTGTGACGGGCCAGGCGGATCGCCAGCGTCACGCTGCGGGCCTGCAGGTCGTGGGCCGCCGCGTGTTCGTCGGTGAGCCGGCGCCACACGCGCGGCAGGCGCCAGGTGCGCATCAAGGCCTGTTCGAGATCGGCCAGGCGGATGTGCAGCACGTCCACCTGGGCCTGGGCCGAGCGCAGAGCCGGGTCGCGCCGCTGGCGGTGGCGGATCTCCAGCGCCAGGTCGGGGGCATGGCACCACAGCAGCATTTCGGCGAAATCGTGCAGCAAGGCGGCGTGATAGAGCGTCGGCGCGTCGCTGTCCATGCGGTGCACGGCAAAGCCCAGGGCAAACACGGCAGCACGGGCGGCGCGTGCGAGCACTTCGTGCAGGCCGTCACGCGCCTCGGGGTGCGCATGCAGCAGGTCTTCGGTGGTCTGCAGCGTTGGGAAGGCGCGGAAGAAGGGTTCCACGCCCAGGTAAACCAAGGCGGCGGTGAGGGTTTCGGCCAAGACTTCGTGGTCGTCGTCGCCAGCCGATGGCCGCCGCAAGGTGGCCACGTGACTGAACAGTTTGAGGGTCATCAAGGGATCGCCGGCGAGAAACTCGGCGATGCTGTGAGCGTCCAGGTCGTCTTGCCGGGTGGCGAGCCAGTCCATCGCCTCGGCCGTGCGCGGCAGCACCGGGATGGTGGCCGCAGCGAAGTGGGCCGTCCAGGCGTCCAGGGTGGGCAAGGGGCGGGTGAGCATACGAACACTCCTGGGGGGATATCGGCACAGGGGCCGGAACGCTTGAATGGGACAAACCCGCAAGTTCCGGGCGAGATGTCTCCTGGGCACCACCGCGGTGTGGTCCCCCCGGCGCACAATGCCGGCTTCGAGGATGCCGTGATCGAGGAGGCGGGGCATGGGCTCATGGTGGAGGGCCAGCGGGGGGCACGGGCTCAAGGCCCTCGGGGTGGTGGTCATGCTGGGCGGCGTGTTGGCGGCAGGGTTCTGGTGGAGCCGTTCTGGGCTGGACGGGCCTGTCCCGACTGCCCAGGTGCCGGCGCTGGCGCCGCAGCAGCAGGCGGCGTTGGAGGCTGCCCGTCAGCGCCTGGAGCAAGCCTTGCGCGAGCGAGACCAGGCTTTGCGCGAGGGCCGCGACGAGGCGGCGGCGCAGGCCCAGCGTGCGCTCAACGAGGTCATGGGGCTGGGGACGAGGCCCACGCTGCGGCCACAGCAGATCGAGGCGGTGCTGCCGTTGCAATTGGGCGGCTTGCCGCGGCAACCGAGCGACACCTTTGGGGACGAGTCTTTGGGGGCGGCCAGCGTGTCGGTGAGCACGCAGTACGGTGTGGATGCGTCGCGCCGTATCGCGCTGTCGGTCAGCGACACGGGGGGGCTGTCGGTATGGGCGGTGATGGCCGAGTGGCAACGCGCCGCCGCCGATGCGCAACGGGCCGGGCGCCAAGAGACGGTGCGCTTCGAGCAAGGGCGCGTGCGGCGCGAGGTGGAGGCGGCCGATGCCATGCCGGCGCAGGTGCATTGGGTGCTGGCCAACGGGGTGGCGGTGGAGGCGCTGGCCGACGGCATGGATCTGAAGACCCTGCGCGCTGCGCTCGACGATCTGGACCTGGCGGGTTTGGAGCGTCTGCAGCCTTGAGCGGTGGTGGCGTATCGTGCGGGGCATGTCCGCATCGTCCTTGCCGGCGGCCGTGCCGGCCCATGTGCTGCCCGTCATCGTGCTGGCCCAGTTCGCCGGCACCTCGCTGTGGTTTGCCGTCAATGCCGTGATGCCCGACCTGCAGCGCGACTGGGCGCTGGGGCCTGCGGCGGCGGGCACGCTCACTTCGGCGGTGCAACTGGGCTTCATCACGGGCACCCTGGTGTTCGCGGTGCTGTCGGTGGCCGACCGTTTCTCGCCGCGGTGGGTGTTCCTGGCCTGCGCGGTGGCGGGGGCCGTCTGCAATGCCCTGGGGGCGCATGCCGCCGGATCGCTCGAGGTCTTGCTGGGGTTGCGGTTTGCCACCGGCTTCTTCCTGGCCGGCATCTACCCGGTGGGCATGAAGATCGCGGCGAGCTGGTATCCGCAAGGCCTTGGCGCCGCCCTGGGCTGGCTGGTGGGCGCGCTGGTGCTGGGCACGGCCAGTCCGCACCTGCTTCGCGCGCTGGGCACGGACTGGCCCTGGCAGCAGGTGATGGACGTGGTGTCGCTGCTGGCGCTGGCCGGCGGCTTGCTGCTGGCCGCCACCGTGCCCGACGGGCCGCACCTGCCGCGGTCGGCCCGCCTGCAATGGCGCGCCCTGGGGGCCTTGTGGACGCACCGCCCGGTGCGGGCCTCGGCCTTCGGCTACTTCGGCCACATGTGGGAGCTCTACACCTTCTGGGTGCTGCTGCCAGCCATCGTCGGCACCCGGCTGGCGGGCGCACCCGCCTCGGCCGCGGCCTTTGCCGTGATCGCGCTGGGCACCCTGGGCTGCGTGGGCGGCGGGCTGCTGGCGCGCCGCGTCGGCAGTGCCCGCGTGGCCAGCGTGCAGCTTGCCGCCAGCGGCCTGTGCTGCCTGCTGGCGCCGTGGATGCTGCACGCTCCCGGCCCTGTGTTCGCCCTGTGGCTGGCCGTGTGGGGCATCACGGTGGTGGGCGACTCCCCGCAGTTTTCGACGCTGACGGCGCAAAACGCCCCGCGCGAAGCGGTGGGCAGCCTGCTCACGCTGGTCAACAGCATCGGCTTTGCGGTCTCCATCGTCAGCATCCAGCTCTTTGCGATGCTGGCCTCGCGCGTCGATGTGGCCGCACTGCTGCCCTGGCTGGCCCTGGGGCCGGCGCTGGGTCTGTGGATGATGCGCGGGCTCACTCGTCCTCGCGCGGCCGGAACTGACTGACGAGTTGTTGTTGCACCGCCGGGGGCACGGGCTCGTAGTGTGAGAACTCGGCGATGTAGCTGCCGTGGCCGGCGGTGAGGGCGTGCAACCGGGCCTGGTAGCCGTTGAGCTCGGACAGCGGGGCCTGGCCCAGCACGGCCAGGGTGCCCGGTGAGAGGGCGCGGGTGCCGTTGATCTGGCCGCGCTTGGTGGCCAGATCGCCGGTGATGTCGCCGATGTGGGCCTCGGGGGCGGCCACCTCGAGTTTGACGATGGGCTCCAGCACGATGGGGCCGGCCTTGAGCATCGCATCGATGAAGGCCTTGCGGCCGGCGGTGATGAAGGCGATCTCCTTGGAGTCGACCGAGTGGTGCTTGCCGTCGTACACGACCACGCGCACGTCTTGCACCGGGTAGCCGGCGATGACGCCGCCGTCCATGGCCTGGCGCACGCCCTTCTCGACCGCCGGAATGAAGACGCCGGGGATGGCTCCTCCCTTGACCTCGTCGACGAACTCGAAGCCGGCCCCGCGCGGCAGGGGTTCGATGCGCAGGAAGACTTCGCCGAACTGGCCGGCCCCGCCGGTCTGCTTCTTGTGGCGGTGGTGGCCCTCGGCGGCCTGGGTGATGGTTTCGCGGTAGGCGATGCGCGGCGGCCGCGTGACGACCTCGCATTTGTAGAACTCGGTCATGCGTTCGAGCAGCACGCGCAGGTGCATCTCGCCCAGGCCGTACACCACGGTTTCGTTGGTGACGGCCACGTGCTCGACCTTCAGGCAGGGGTCTTCCTCGACGAGCTTTTGCAGCACTTCCCACATGCGCTGCTCGTCGCCGCGGCGTCTGGGCTCGATGGCCAGGCCATGCACGGGCACCGGGAAGGGCAAGGGTTCGAGGTGGATGCGGCTGTCCTCGGCGGCGTCGTGCAGCACGGCGTCGTAGTGGATCTCGTCGACCTTGGCCACGGCAGCGATCTCGCCCGGGCCGGCGCTGGGGATCTCGACGTGGTCTTTGCCATGCACGGCAAAGAGGTGGCCGACCTTGAAGGGCTTGCGGCCGTCGCCCACATAGAGCAGGCTGTCACGGGTGACGGTGCCCTGGTGCACGCGGAAGAGGCCAAGCTTGCCCACATAGGGGTCGCTGACCACCTTGAACACATGGGCCAGCACGTGGCGGCCGGCGTCGGGCTCGGCCCGCACGCGCCGGGCCTGGGGCCCTTCGCCTTCGAGGAAGTGCGGCGGATTGCCTTCGCCGGGGTGCGGCATCAAGGCGGCCATCACGTCGAGCAGCTCGGCCACGCCAGCCCCGTTGCGCGCCGAGGTGAAGCACACCGGAATGAGGTGGCCTTCGCGCAGGGCCTGCTCCAGCGGGGCGTGCAGCTCGCGCGGGTCGACGTCGCCGTCGTTGAGGTAGCGCTCGACGAAGTCGGGATCGACTTCCACCACCTGCTCGACCAGCGCGCGATGCGCGGCCTCCACCGACGAAAAATCCGCCTCGCCGGACGGATTGAAGAAGCAGTCGACCACCCGGGTGCCGCCGCCGGCCGGCAGGTTGAGCGGCAGGCACTCCTTGCCGAAGGCTTCCTGGATCTGCGCGAGCACACCCGGCAGGTCGACACGTTCGGCGTCGATCTTGTTGACGACGATCAGCCGGCACAGCTCGCGCTGGCGGGCCCAGTCCATCATGCGAGTGGCCAGGGGCTCGATGCCGGCGGCCGCGTTGAGGACGATGGCGGCGGTCTCCACCGCCTCGAGCGCGGGCAGCGCCTGGCCGAGGAAGTCGGGCAGCCCCGGGGTGTCGAGCAACTGGATCAGCGAGCCGCCGTGCTCGAGGCTGACGATGCTGGTGTTGAGGGAGTGCTGGAACTTGCGTTCGAGCGGATCGAAGTCGGACACGGTGGTCCCGCGCTCCAGGCTGCCGGGGGCATTGATGCGGCCGGCGCGGTGCAGCAGGGCTTCGACGAGGCTGGTTTTGCCCGACGCGCTTTGCCCCACCAGGGCCAGGTTGCGGATCGTGGCGGTCCTGGGGGACGGTGTCGTGGGCATGGCGCTTTCCTCCTAGGGCGTACCGCCCGCCGCGAGGCGGTCTCGGCCGCCGGCCATGGCGGGCCGACCGGACGGACACAGCGTAAGGGATCGTCCCTGAGCCGGCAAGGGGGCGGCCATGCCACGCATGGGTGCGTTCGCCGCACGGCCGGCCGGAACTCGACCGGGGCCGTCGCGTTCTCAAGGCATCGTCCCAACGCTCAGGAGGAAGCATGAACCCTGTGGCCTGTGCTTTGAACGAACCGATCGCCCGCCGGCGTGTCGTCTGGACGGCAGGCGGCGCCGCCTTGCTGCTGGGCCTGACCCCTGTCGTCGCGCTGGCCCAATTGCGGCATGGCGACGAGGCCTACCAGCCCGAAGTGGGCCAGCCCGGCAAGGACGTGGTGTGGGTGCCCACGCCGGACGAGGTGGTGCAGGCGATGCTGGACATGGCCAAGGTCACCCAGAAGGACTATGTGGTGGATCTGGGCTCGGGCGACGGCAAGATCGCGATCGCCGCGGCCCGACGGGGCGCACGGGCCCTGGGCATCGAGTACAACCCGGACTTGGTGGCGCTGTCCAGGCGCAATGCCCAGCGCGCCGGGGTGAAGAACGTCACCTTCATGCAGGGCGACATTTTCGAGTCGGACTTCCGCGACGCCGACGTGATCACGCTGTACCTGCTGCCGTCGCTGAACGAGAAGCTGCGTCCGATCCTGCTGGAGATGAAGCCGGGCACGCGCGTGACCTCGCACCAGTTCGACATGGGCGACTGGCCACCCGATGAGGTGCGCGAGCTGGACGGTCGCCGGGCACTGTTCTGGGTGGTGCCAGCCAAGGTGGCGGGGGACTGGTCGGTGCAGGTCGGCAGCGGCACGATGGGCGAGACGCTGAAGCTGAGCCTGTCGCAGACCTACCAGAAGATCCAGGGCCGCATGATCTGGGGAGGGCGCGAGGCGCCGCTCGACCAGCCCGAGCTGCGTGGCGGGGCCATCCGCTTCACGGCCGTGGATGGGCAGGGCCGCCGCCATCGTTTCGAGGGCCGGGCCGGTCACGACGGCCGCATGAGCGGCACGGTGATCGACCCCAGCGGCCAGCGCCGGCCCTTCTCTGCGACCCGGTCCTGAAGACGGACCCGCCGCCGGTCAACCCGCATGGCGCATCGGCGCGTCGGTGAAGATGCGCGGGTCCATGGGGCGCAGGTCCTCGGCCACGGCCACCGGGGCGCCGCAGGCGTCGAGCACGTCGCGTTGCAGGTCCAGCCCCGGGGCGATTTCGGTGAGCGTGAGGCCGCCCTCGCGCAGCTCGAAAACGGCGCGTTCGGTGACGTAGAGGATGTCGCGCCCCAGGCTGCGCACATAGGGCCCGTTGAAGCTGAGATGGCCCACCTGCGGCACCAGCTTCTTTACACGCCCTTCGCGCACAATGCGCAGCCGCCCGCCGCCGGCTTCGACCTCCAGCCCCTCGGCGGTGAGCGTGCCCATCAGCACCACGCGCCGCGCGGTCTGGGTGATGTTGATGAAGCCGCCCACACCCGCGATGCGGCGGCCGAAGCGGCTGACGTTGACGTTACCCTTCGGGTCGAGTTCGGCCAGACCCAGGAAGGCGATGTCGATGCCGCCGCCATCGTAGAAGTCGAACATTGCCGCATGGTCGATGATGGCCTCGGGGTTGGTGCTCGCGCCAAAGCTCAAGAGCTGCGCCGGCGTGCCCCCCACCGGGCCGGCTTCCACCGTGAGGGTGAAGTCGCTGTGGCCTTCCTCGCGGGCGATCACCCCGAGGCCCGCGGGCATGCCCACGCCGAGGTTCACGACGGGTTTGCGCAGCTTCTTCAGTTCGAGGAAGGCGCGGCGCTGCACGATCTTGCGCAGATCCAGCGGCGCAGGCTCGAAAGCGTGTTCGGGTTCGCGCACCTCGCCGGTGTAGGCGGGGTTGTAGGCCTCACCGAAGGTCATCCAGTGGTCGGCCGGGTCTTCGGTGACCACGACGTAGTCCACCAGGATGCCCGGCACGCGCACGAGGTTGGGGTTCATGCTGCCCGCACGGGTCAGGCGCTTGACCTGGGCGATCACGATGCCGCCGCAGTTGCGCGCGGCTTGGGCGATGGCCAGCAGGTCTTGGTGGAAGGGCTCGTGCTCGGTGGTGAGATTGCCGCGCTCGTCGGCGGTGGTGGCGCGGATGAGGCCGCAGTGGATCGGGAAGCTGGGGTAGAGCAGTTGCTCCTCGCCGTTGAGGCTGAGCAGTTGCACGAGGTTCTCGGTGGTGCGCGGCGTGAGCCGGCCGCCATCGTGGCGCGGATCGACGAAGGTGTGCAATCCGATGCGCGTGATGACCCCCGGCTTGCCGCCGGCAATCGCGCGGAAGAGGTGGGCGATCACCCCTTGCGGCCAGTTGTAGGCCTCGATCTCGTTGCGCTCCACCAGGTCGCCCAGGCGCGGTGCCGAGATCCAGTGCCCGCCGATGACACGCCGCACCAGCCCCGCATGGCCGAAGTGGTTGACGCCGCGCCGGCCGCGGTCGCCTTGGCCCGCGGCGTACAGCAAGGTGAGATCGCGCGGAGCGCCTTCGGCCTCAAAGCGGCGTTCGATCGCCGCGCTGACGGCCTCGGCATGGCCGGCGCCGACGAAGCCGGCGGTGGCGACCGTCCAGCGGTCCTGGATCAGGGCAGCGGCCTGGGCCGCGGTGATGACTTGCATGGCGCGTGGACTCGAGAAGCAGCACAGCCTCCAAGTATCACGCCAGCCGGCAGCGGTCATTGACCTAGACGGCCGCCAGCTCCGCTTCGCTGACGTTGGCCAACTCGAAGAGCTCGGCCAGCCGCGGCAGGGCGGCGAGCACATCGTCGGTGGGCACGCCGAAGTCGATCAGGCAGGCGATCTCGTCCACGCCGATGGCGCGCATGCGGTCCAGGCGGTCCAGGCAGTCGTCCACCGTGCCCAGCAGCGAGCTGGTCTGGTAGTAGCGCTCGAACGAGAAGGCCAGCGCGTCGTCCACGTCCTGCGCCGTGAGGGCGCCAGTGTCCACGGCGCAGCGTTGCTGGAAGAAGGGCACCGAAGCCGTGTAGTGGCCCACGAGCTGGGCCGAGCTGGCCAGGTAGTGCAGCATGGGCGCGCGCACGGTGCGGCGCACGGCGTCGTCATCGTCGCCCACGTAGGCGTGCAGCATCAGCGCGATCTCGCCGCGCCCGGGGTGGCCGGCCTCGGCCCAGGCCTGGCGGTAGATGGCGATCTTCCCGGCCAGCGCCTCCAGGCTCTGGCCCAGCAGGTGGGTCAGTACGTTCACACCCAGGCGGCCGGCGCGGGCGAAGGTGTCGGGGTTGCCGGCCGCGGTGATCCACACCGGCAGTTCGGGCTGCACGGGGCGGGGCAGGGTGCGCAGGCTCACGGTGTCGCCCAGCGGGTTCACCGCCTCGAAGGGCTCACCGCGCCACAGGCGGCGCAGTTCTTCCAGGCGCTCGAACAGCAGTGGGCCGCGGCGTTCGTAGCTGCCTGGCGGGGCCAGCACGAAGTCGTTGGGGAACCAGCCCGAGGCCAGCCCCAGGTCCACCCGCCCGCCCGAGAGCACGTCCACCAGCGCCCATTCCTCGGCCACGCGGGCGACGGGGTGCAGAGGCAGTACCACGCTGCCCGAGCGGATGCGAACGTTCGAGGTGATCGCAGCGAGCGCAGCCGCCGTGACCGAGGGGTTGGGCGAGAGTCCGCCAAAGGCGTGGAAGTGGCGCTCGGGAGCCCACACGGCGCAAAAGCCGTGGTGGTCGGCAAAGCGGGCACTGTCGAAGAGCAGGCGTCGCTTGTCCGCCGCACTGGCGCCGCCTTCGTCGCTGGCGAAGTAGTACAGGCTGTGCTTGAGCGGGCGGTCGGCTGCATCGGGATGGGGTGAGGGCATGGCAGCGGCTCCGGGGATCGGTCAGGCCGATCACACCAGCGCCCTCACGCCCCGGGGTTGATGCAGGGCAAAGGTCGCCGACCCGCCCCCCCGATTCGCGCGGGGGCAGGCGGGTCGCCGCCGGGGTCAGCTCACCTGGAGCTGGATGCGCCGGGCGCTGCCGGGACGGGCCTTGGGCAGCTCGATACGCAGCACGCCGTCCCGGTAGCGGGCCTGGGCCTGCTCGGCCTTCACCGGCACGGGCAGCGGCACCGTGCGCTCGAAGCTGCCATAGGCACACTGCAGCACGCGCCAGCGGCCATCGCTGGACTCCTGCTCGAAGCGCTTCTCGCCGCGCACGACGAGCACGTCGTCACGCACCTCGATGTCGAAGTCCTTCTTGTCCATGCCTGGCACCTCCAGGCGCACGACCAGGCGGCGTTCGTCCTCGAAGACGTCGCCGCCGATCAACGCCCAGCCGTGCGAGGCGATGAAGCTGGTGTCGTCGACGCGGCTGCGGTCGGGCAGGTGGGCTTCGTCGCCGGCGCGGAACCGGGTGAGGGCGCCACGCGCGGAGTCGCGCAGGCGCGACCACCCCTCGGAAAGGCTGTCCCACAGCGAGTCGAAGCCTTCACGGATGTCTTTCATCGTCATGTCGGGCCTCCATTCGATGTCGGACGGGCCGCAGCTCAGGCCACGCGCACCTCGACGCGGCGCGGCTGGGCGTGCTCGGCCTTGGGGATGCGCACCCGCAGCACGCCGTGGGTGAGCTCGGCGCTGACCTTGTCGGGGTCGAGCTCCTTGCTCAGCGTGAAGGTGCGGCGGAAGCGCGAGAGCTGCACCTCGGCATGGCTGGGCGTCATCTGCTGCGGCAGGGGAAGCTGCATCTCACCTTCCAGGCTGAGTGTGTCACCCTCCACCCGCAGGTTCAGGCGATCCCTGGGCACGCCCGGCAGGTCGGCGTACAGCGTGATGCCGGTGCTGTCCTCGATCACGTCCACCGGCGGCACGAGCGCGGGCTCGCTGCGGTCGTTGCCGGCGCTGCGCACGGCGGTGTCGCCGGGGGTGGTCACGGCAGTGGTCGTGTTCATGGCGTCACTCCTTGCGTTCATTGAACTTCAATGCGCCGCGGCTGGGCGCTGGCCTTGCGCGGGATGCTGACCTGCAGCACGCCATCGCGGTAGCTGGCATTCACGCCGGCCGGGTCGATGTCGTCGGGCAGGCTGATCACGCGGCGGAAGCGTCCGTCGAAGCGCTCATTGATGTGCAGCGTCTGCTTCTCGTCGCTGGCACCGGCCAGGGGCGCACGCTCGCCGGCCAGCGTCAGCACGCCCCGGTCGAGGCTGACCTCGATGCGCGCCGGATCCAGGCCGGGCGCAAAGGCGTAGACCTCGACCGACGCGGGCGTGCTGCCGATGTTGAGCGCAGGAAAGCCCCCACGGCCGAAGCCGCGGATGCTGGGCGACAGATCGAAGACCTGCTGCATCTCACGCTGCAGGCGATCCAATTCGGCGAACAGGTCGCGTGGAAAAAGCGAGCGATACATGGTGTGTCCTCCGTCAATCGGGATGGGCCTTGAGACCCTGCCTCCGATGTAGGGATGGCGCCGCGGCGTTTCAAGGGTGTGGCGGTGCGGCCCCGGCAAAGCCCGCAGCCTCAGAGCCGGCCCGAGCGGGTAGCATGCGCGTGATGTCTGCTTCCCGAGTGCTCGACCCCCTGGACGCCGCCAGCGACCTGCCGCGTGATGCCCGCAGCGTGCTGGAGATGGCCGCACGCTCGATGTTCCAGCTCTTCGCCGAGACGGCCGAGGGCATGATGGTCGTGGATCGCAGTGGCCGTGTGGTCTGGATCAGCGAGGGCTACAAGCAGTTCCTGCCGGCCCTGGGTCTGAAGGACGAAGCCGACTTCGTCGGGCACCCGGTCGAAGAGGTGGTGCCCAACACGCTGATGCACGAGGTGATCGCCACCGGACGGCCCATCCTGGTGGACCTGCTCACCAACAAGGCGGGCACCTTCCTCGTCAGCCGCATCCCGCTGCGCGACGAGGCGGGCGAGGTGATCGGTGCGCTCGGCCTGGTGTTGATGGCGCATCCCGAGAGCACGATGCAGCCACTGATGAAGAAGTTCGCGATGCTGCAGCGCGATCTCGACGATGCTCGCAAACAGCTGGCCGAGCAGCGGCGGCCCAAGTACACCTTTGCCAGCTTCATCGGCACCAGCCCCGAGGCCATGGAGGTCAAGCGCCAGGCCCGTCGCGTGGCCGGCACCGACAGCACTGTGCTGCTGCTGGGCGAGACCGGTACCGGCAAGGAGCTGCTGGCGCATGCGATCCATGCTGCGTCGTCGCGCTCGCGGCGGCCTTTCATCGGCGTGAACATCGCTGCCGTGCCCGAGACCCTGCTGGAGGCCGAGTTCTTCGGCGTGGCCCCTGGCGCCTACACCGGGGCCGACCGCAAGGGCCGCGACGGCAAGTTCAAGCTCGCCGACGGCGGCACGCTCTTTCTCGATGAGATCGGCGACATGCCCGCATCGCTGCAGGCCAAGCTGCTGCGTGCGCTGCAGGAGCAGGAGATCGAGCCCCTGGGCTCCAACCAGGTGATCAAGATCGACGTGCGGGTCATCGCCGCCACCAGCCGCGACCTGCCGGCGCTGGTGGCCCAGGGCCGGTTCCGCGAAGACCTCTATTACCGGCTCAACGTGGTGCCCATCCGCATTCCGGCCCTGCGCGAGCGCCTGGGCGACCTGGAGGCCCTGGTCGAGGCGCTCGAGGAGGACATCGCCCGGCGCAGCGGCATGCCCCACCGGGAGGTGACGCCCGCTGCCCTGGAGATCCTGCGTCGTCACCCCTGGCGGGGCAACATCCGCGAGCTGCGCAATGTGCTCGAGCAGGTGAGCCTGCTCACCGACGACCTGCGCCTGGAGGCGCGCCATTTCATGCGTGTGCTCTCACCCGGGGACGCCCCGGCCGTCTCTGCCGCGGCCGGTGAAGGCGCGGGCGAGGCCCGCGCGGCGGCCCTGGAGCGGCAGGCCCCCCGCGTGCGCCCGCTGGCCGAGGCCGTGGCCGAGCTCGAGCGCCGCGCCATCGCCGAGGCCCTGCGCGCCACCGGTGGCAACAAGCTCGCAGCTGCCCGCCTGTTGCGCATCTCGCGCGCCACGCTCTACGAAAAACTGGCCGCCTGGCCCGAGCTGCGCCAGCTGTCCTGAAATCAGACACTGTCCGGAATCCATCCAATCCCTTCGGGGAAACGCTGTCTGATTTCCAGACGGCGCCGTCTCAGAAAAGTTTCGGGTAAACCCTGATATTGATTGGAAATCTCAATGATGACAAAGGCTTGGGGGAGTGGCCCGGACCAGGCACGCGCCTTGCGAAATCCGGGTGTCCGGCCCGAATCCTCCGGGGCGGTGGCTAGGTGGCGGAGGGATCCGCCACGACAACTTCAGGAGACACCACACCATGACCGCGCATCCCATTCGTCGCGCCTTCCTCGCCCTGGCCGTTGCGGCGCTGGCCGCACCCGGCACGGGCCTTGCCCAGGCCCAGGGCAAGGACATCCGCATTGCCCATGTCTACAGCAAGACCGGTCCGCTGGAGGCCTATGGCAAGCAGACCCAGACCGGCCTGATGCTGGGCCTGGAGTACGCCACCGGCGGCACCATGCAGGTGGCGGGCCGCAAGATCGTGGTGATCGAGAAGGACGATCAGGGCAAGCCCGACGTGGGCAAGTCGCTGCTGGCCGCCGCCTATGCTGACGACAAGGTCGACTTGGCCGTGGGCCCCACCTCCTCCGGCGTGGCCCTGGCCATGCTGCCGGTGGCCGAGGAGTACAAGAAGATCCTGCTGGTCGAGCCCGCTGTGGCCGACTCCATCACCGGCGAGAAGTGGAACAAGTACATCTTCCGCACCGGCCGCAACAGCTCGCAAGACGCCATCTCCAACGCTGTGGCGCTGGACAAGGAAGGCACCGTGATCGCCACGCTGGCCCAGGACTATGCCTTCGGTCGCGACGGCGTGGCCGCCTTCAAGGGGGCGATCCGCAAGGCCAAGATCGTCCATGAGGAGTACCTGCCCACCAACACCACCGACTTCACCGCCGGGGCGCAGCGCCTGATCGACAAGCTCAAGGACCAGCCCGGCCGCAAGGTGATCTTCATCATCTGGGCCGGTGCGGGCAACCCCTTCAAGATCGCCGACCTCGACCTCAAGCGCTACGGCATCGAGATCGCCACCGGCGGCAACATCCTGCCGGCCATGGCGGCCTACAAGCAGTTCCCGGGCATGGAAGGCGCCACTTACTACTACTTTGGCATCCCGAAGAACCCGGTCAACGAGTGGCTGGTGGCCAACCACTACAGCAAGTTCAAGAGCCCGCCCGACTTCTTCACCGCCGGCGGCTTCTCGGCGGCCATGGCCATCGTCACCGCGCTGAAGAAGACCGGCGGCGACACCAGCACCAACAAGCTCATTGCCACGATGGAAGGCATGAGCTTCGACACGCCCAAGGGCCCGATGACCTTCCGCAAGGAAGACCACCAGGCCATGCAGAGCATGTACCACTTCCGCATCAAGGACGACCCGGCCTTTGCCTGGGGTGTGCCGGAACTCGTGCGCGAGATCCGGCCCATCGAGATGCAGGTGCCCATCCGCAACAAGCGCTGAGCCTGCGCGGGCCGCGGCATGCCGCAGCCCGCGACTCGACACAAGCAGCATCGTTCCGAAGGACCCCGGACACACGGGGCAGGGGGGGACTCACCCACCCATACAACGAGGAGACAAGACGATGAAGTTCAGGATGGTTCATTGGTGGGCGGCGGCAGCCGCCTTGCTGGCAGGCCCGGCCCTGGCCGTGCAGGCCCTGCCCAAGCTCAACATCGACAAGAGCAAGATCAGCGTGTCCGGCCTGTCCTCCGGCGGATTCATGGCCAACCAGCTCGGTGTGGCGTACTCGTCCACCTTCATGGGGGTGGGTGTGTTCGCCGCCGGACCCTACATGTGTGCGGGGCTCAACAACTACACCGCCTGCATGTACAACGCCACGATCAGCGACAGCCAGCTCTCGGCGATGCAGTCGAGCATCAACAACTGGAGCGGCTCGCAGATCGACAACAAGGCCGGTATCGCCAACCAGAGGATCTACATGTTCGTGGGCACGAGCGACAGCACGATCGGCCCCAACCCCATGGACGCCTTGCGCAAGCAGTACACCAACAACGCGGTGCCCTCGGGCAATGTCGAATACGTCAAGCGCAGCGGCACGGCCCACGTCTTTCCCACCGACTTCGACGCCACCGGCAACAACAGTTGCAGCAGCACGTCCTCCCCCTACATCAGCAACTGTGGCTACGACGGTGCCAAGGCCGTGCTGACGCGGATCTACGGCACGCTCAACCCCCGCAACAACAGCCCGGCGGCCAGCAACTACATCGAGTTCAGCCAGAGCAGCTTCACCAGCAACCCCGGCATGGCCTCCACCGGCTGGGTCTACGTGCCGGCCGACTGTGCCGGTGGCGCCCAGTGCAAGCTGCACGTGGCCCTGCACGGCTGCCTGCAGAGCTATTCGCAGATCGGCGACAAGTTCATCAAGAACACCGGCTACACCCGCTGGGCCGACACCAACCGCATCGTCGTGCTCTTCCCGCAGACGAAGGTGGACAACACCAGCCGCAGCACGGCCGCCAGCGGCTCGCTCGCCAACCCCAACGCCTGCTGGGACTGGATCGGCTGGTACGGCAGCCACTTCGCCCAGAAAGGCGGGTCCCAGATCAGCGCCATCAAGGCCATGGTGGATCACCTCGCCAGCGGCGCGCCCACGTCCTCGCTGCCCGCGCCCACCGGTGTGAGCACCTCGGGTGCCACCGACACCTCGATGGTGATCTCCTGGGCCTCGGTGCAGGGGGCGGCGGGCTACCACGTCTATCGCAACGGTGAGAAGAAGACCACCAGTGCAGTCACCGGCACCAGCTATACCGACACCGGGCTCGCCCCGGCCACCACCTACCAGTGGACGGTCACGGCCGTCGATGGCAACGGGGCGGAAAGCGCCCCATCCGCGCCGGCCAGTGGCACCACCACGGGCACCGCCCCGCCCCCGGCCACCTGCTACACGGCCAGCAACTATGCCCACACCACCGCAGGCCGGGCGTATGCGGCCTGGGGATACACCTATGCGAACGGCTCCAACCAGTACATGGGCTTGTGGAACATCTACACCACCACGACCCTGAAGCAGACGGGGCCCAACCACTACGTCATCGGCACCTGTCCCTGAGGGCCTCTTCGATTCATCGACACAGAAAGTGAAGCAGCAATGAGCGGCGTGCTCGAAACCCAGGATCTCACGATCCGCTTCGGCGGACACGTGGCCGTGGACCGCGTCAGCTGTGCCTTCCAGCCCGGCACGCTGACGGCCATCGTCGGGCCCAACGGCGCGGGCAAGACGACCTATTTCAACCTCATTTCCGGGCAGCTCAAGGCGACAAGCGGCAGCGTGCGGCTCGACGGGGAGGAGATCGGTCATCTGCCCGCGCCGTTGCGCACCCGGCGCGGGCTCGGGCGCGCCTTCCAGCTCACGCAGCTGTTTCCCAACCTCACGGTGCTGGAGAACGTGCGCCTGGCCGTGCAGTCGCGCCATGGCGGTGCGCTGCAACTGCTGCGCGTGTGGCTCGATCAGAAGGACTACATCGACGAAGCCCATGCCCGGCTGGAAGCGGTTCGGTTGGCCGACAAGGCCCATGCCACTGCGTCCAGCCTGCCGCATGGCGACCAGCGCAAGCTGGAGGTGGCGCTGATGATGGCGCTGGACCCCAAGGTCTACATGTTCGACGAACCCACCGCCGGCATGAGCGTGGACGAGGTGCCGGTGGTGCTCGAACTGATCCGATCGCTCAAGGAGCGGCGCGACAAGACCATCTTGCTCGTCGAACACAAGATGGACGTGGTGCGCGAGCTGGCCGACCGCATCATCGTGCTGCACAACGGCCAGCTCCTGGCCGACGGCGAACCGGCCCACGTGATGAACCTGCCCATCGTGCAAAGCGCGTACATGGGCACGGCCGACATGACGGAGGCTGCATGAACCCCAACGACATCGTGCTCAGCCTGTCGGGCGTGCACACCCACATCGGCGCATACCACATCCTGCACGGCGTGGACTTCGAGGTGCCTGCCGGGCAGGTCACCATGCTGCTGGGCCGCAATGGCGCGGGCAAGACCACCACGCTGCGCACCATCATGGGCCTGTGGTCGGCCCAACAGGGCGGCATCCGCTTCAAGGGCGAGGCCATCGGCGGCCCCGGCGTGAAGCTGGGCACCCCCGACATCGCGCAGCGCGGCATCGCCTACGTGCCCGAGAGCATGGGCATCTTCAGCGACCTCAGCGTCAAGGAAAACCTGCTGCTGGCCGCGCGTGGCGCGCAGACGGTGGACGACCTCGACACGCAGCGCCTGGAATGGATCTTCGCGCTCTTTCCTGCGCTGAAGAAGTTCTGGCTCTACCCCGCCGGCAAGCTCTCGGGCGGGCAGAAGCAGATGCTGGCCGTGGCGCGTGCCATCGTCGAGCCGCGCGAGCTGCTGCTCATCGACGAGCCCAGCAAGGGCCTGGCCCCGGCCATCATCCAGAACCTCATCGGTGCCCTGCGCGAGCTGAAATCCACGCGCACCACCATCTTGCTCGTCGAGCAGAACTTCGCGATGGCCAAGGCCCTGGGCGACCAGGTGGCGGTGATGGACGACGGCCGCGTCGTGCACCGCGGCACCATGGCCGAACTTGCCCAGGACGAAGCACTCCAGCAACGCCTGCTGGGCCTGTCGCTGGCGGCCCACCAGTGAACACGAGATCTGCGATGACCACCACGACCACCCCTGCTGCCGCAGCAGCCGCGACAAATGCCAATGACAGCGCCGCCGTGCCGCGCGCCCGTTTCGACCTCATCCCCCTGGCCCTGGTGCTGGCACTGGCCGGCGCGGCCCTGCCGCTCATCGGCTCGGTGCCCACCTGGCTCACGCTCACGATTGCCGGCCTGGCCATGGGCATGATCATCTTCATCATCGCCTCGGGCCTCACGCTCGTCTTCGGCCTGATGGACGTGCTCAACTTCGGCCATGGCGTCTTCATCGCGCTGGGGGCCTTCGTGGCCACCTCGGTGCTGGGCGGAATGGGCGACTGGACGGCCAGCGACTCCCTGTTCCGTAACCTCACGGCCATCTTCCTGGCGATGGTGGTGGCCATGAGCGTGGCCGGCGCCGTGGGCTACGCTTTCGAGCGCGTGGTCGTGCGGCCGGTGTACGGCCAGCACCTGAAGCAGATCCTCATCACGATGGGCGGCATGATCATCGGCGAGGAGATCATCAAGGTGATCTGGGGGCCGCTGCAAATCCCGCTGCCGCTGCCCGAAGGCCTGCGCGGCTCGGTGTTGCTGGGCGATGCGGCCATCGAGAAGTACCGGCTGTTTGCGGTGATCATTGGCGTCATCGTGCTGGCGGCCATGCTCTTTGTGCTCAACCGCACCAAGATCGGCCTGCTGATCCGCGCCGGCGTGCAAGACCGCGAGATGGTCGAGAGCCTGGGTTACCGCATCCGGCGCCTGTTCATCGGCGTGTTCGTCGTGGGCTCGGCCCTGGCCGGCCTGGGCGGCGTGCTCTGGGGCCTGTACCAGCAGATGGTGATCCCGCAGATGGGCGCGCAGATCAACGTGCTGCTCTTCATCGTGATCATCATCGGCGGCCTGGGCTCCACACTGGGCTGCTTCGTCGGGGCGCTGCTGGTGGGGCTGATGGCCAACTACACCGGCTTTCTCGCGCCCAAGGTCGCGCTCTTTTCCAACATCGGCCTGATGGTTGCCATCTTGCTGTGGCGCCCCCAGGGCCTGTACCCGGTCACGAACCGCTGAGGGTCCGACCATGCTCCAACGTCTGCTGTCCCACGACCTGCCCCGCAGCCGCTGGCTCGCGCTGGCCTTGATCGTCATCCTCGCCGGACTCTTCCTCACGCCCTTCATCTTTCCGGGCAGCAAGTCGCTCAACGTGGCGGCCAAGATCCTCATCTTCATGGTGCTGGTGGCCAGCTACGATCTGCTGCTGGGCTACACCGGCATCGTGAGCTTTGCCCACACCATGTTCTTCGGCATCGGCGCCTACGGCGTGGCCATCGCCTCCAGCCGCATGGGTGCCGGCTGGGATGCGCTGGCGGTGGGCATCGTCTGCGCGCTGGCCTTGTCGCTGGTGCTGTCCTTCGTCATCGGTCTGTTCAGCCTGCGCGTGAAGGCCATCTTCTACGCGATGATCACGCTTGCGGTGGCCTCGGCCTTCCAGACGCTGGCCTCGCAGCTCTCGGAGATCACCGGTGGCGAGGACGGCCTGACCTTCCGCATGCCCGAATGGCTGAGCCCGAGCTTCGAGCCCTTCGAGAATGAGTTCTTCGGGGTGCTCATCGACGGGCGCATCATCAGCTACTACGGCCTTTTCCTGCTCACCCTGTTGCTGCTGGGCTTGATGCTGCGCATCGTCAACTCGCCCTTCGGCCGCGTGCTGCAGGCCATCCGCGAGAACGACTTCCGCGCCGAAGCCATCGGCTACCGCACGGTGGTCTACCGCACGCTGTCGAACGTGCTGTCGGCCCTGTTTGCCACGCTGGCGGGCGCGATGCTGGCCGTCTGGCTGCGCTACAACGGCCCCGACACCTCGCTGAGCTTCGAGATCATGCTGGACATCTTGCTCATCGTCGTGATCGGCGGCATGGGCACGATCTACGGCGCGGTGGTCGGTGCGGTGCTCTTCGTGCTGGCTCAGAACTACCTGCAGGACCTGATGCGCCTGGGCGAGGGCGCGGTCGGTGGCATTCCGGTCGTCTCCGAGCTCGTCTCGCCCGATCGCTGGCTGCTGTGGCTGGGCGTGCTGTTCGTGCTGTGCGTCTATCACTTCCCCTCCGGCATCGTGGGCAGGCTGCGTCAGCGCGCCCTGCAGCAGGCCCCACGCACCTGATTCGGAGAAGCAAGCGAGATCCCCATGCCGTTCACTTCCCACTACCTGAGCTGCGCCGGCCGCGAGATCCACTACACCGAATGGGGCTCTCAGCACCGCGAGACCGTGATCGCCTGGCACGGCCTGGCGCGCACCGGCCGCGACATGGACGAGGTGGCCGAGCACCTGTCCGCGCGCTACCGCGTCATCTGCCCCGACACCCTGGGCCGCGGGCTCTCGCAATGGAGCCCCGATCCGGTCAACGAGTACAAGCTCTCGTTCTACGTGGAGATCGCCACCGCCTTGGTCGACCAGCTCGGCCTGGAACGTTTCCACTGGCTGGGCACCTCGATGGGGGGAGCGATCGGCACGCTGGCGGCGGCCACCACGCTGCGCGGCCGCATCCGGCGCCTGATCCTCAACGACAACGGACCCAAGCTGGCCGAGCCGGCCCTCGAGCGCATCCGCGCTTACGCCGGCCAGCCCCCGGCCTTCGAGCGCATGACCGACCTCGAAGCCTTCCTGCGGGTGGTCTACCAGCCCTATGGCTGGCTGTCCGATGCGCAGTGGCGGCGCATGGCCGAAACCTCGGCGCGTCGCCTGCCCGACGGCCGGATCACCACCCACTACGACCCGGCCATGGCCCAGCAGTTCGTGCACCACCCGAATGACTACGACCTGTGGGAGGCCTACGACAGCCTGGACATTCCCGTGCTGTGCCTGCGGGGCGAAAGCTCCGATCTGCTGCTGCCCGAGACGGCCGAGGAGATGCGCACCCGTGGCCCACGGGCCGTCGTCGTCACCATCCCCGGCTGCGGTCACGCGCCGGCCCTGAACGTGCCGGACCAGTGGGAACTGGTCGAACGCTTCTTTGCCGCCGGCGATGCGCGGGCCAGCCCAGCCTGACTCGCCCTCCTTGCGGTATCCTGGGCTGCAGGAGGAGCCCATGAAACGACGCATCCAACGCCTGTCCCCGCACCAAAACGGCAAGGTCGCCGCGATCACGATGGCGCTCGTGTCGCTGATCGTCCTGGTGCCCCTGACCTTGCTCTTCTGGGGTGGCATGCCGCATGCAGGCCGGCCCTCCTTGATGATGGCCGTGGGGATGCCTCTGTTCTACCTGGTGTTTGGCTATCTCGGCACGGCGCTGGCGTGCTGGGTCTACAACCAGGTGGCCGGCTGGGTGGGCGGCATCGAGTACGAAACGCAGGACGTCTGAGTCACTCGCGCCAGTGCTCCGCGATCCACGGCACGGGCTTGACATAGCGGGTGGCATGGCGCCAGCGCTGCTTGAGGCTCAGGCCGGGGCGCAGGGCCCCGTGCAGATGGTCCAGCGGGGAGGGGTACTCCGGGGCGTCGGGGGTCCAGCGGCCCACGGCCACGTCACCAGGGTTGGGGCCGCCGGGGAACGTCACGATGCGCGCGCCCCGAGGCAGCCGTGCCGCCATGACGTAGCGCAGCGGGAAGGGCGGCAGGCAGTGCAGGCGGAAATGCCTTGTCCAGCCTTCGGGCCAGAGCTTGATGCCGCCGGGCACGGAACTGGTGATGTAGTGCTGCTCGAAGCGGTGGCGGTCGGCCACACCCTGCGGGTCGGCGCGAAAGTTGGCCAGGATGTGCGGGTAGCGGCCCACGGGGAAGCGGAACACCGAGGTCTGGCCCAGGCGCTGCAGGGGCTTGGCCCAGTTGCGCGCGAGGATCACGTCCTCGGGATCGCCGTAGCTGAAGTAGTCGTCCAGCGAGCCGACGATCACGGAGTCCAGGTCGACGAAGAGCGCCGGGCCGCTCAGATCGCCCAAGGTCTCGCCCCACAGCACCACCTTGCGCCACTTGCCCATCGTGCGCTGCGGATGAGGACACCCCAGTTCCGGCAGGTCGAAGGTGTCCACCTCCGGGCGGATGCCGCGCCGGTCATCGGTGAAGCACACCACCCGGAAGGGGCCCGTGATGTGTCGGGACACCATGCCGTAGAGCCGGTTGACGTATTCCGGGCCGTAGGCGGTGCCCCACTTCACGCAGATGATTTGCTTGAGTGCGGTCGTCATGGGGGGCTGGAAAGGGCAAGGCCGCGCATCTTAACGGGGCGGCCGCGGGCTCACTCTTCGAGTTCGGCTTTGGCCATCTCCACGTCGAGCCGCTCCATCGCGTCCATGGGCTCGCAGGCGGCGGCCTCGGCATAGAGTTTTTCGGCCTCCTTCATCTTCTTCTCGCCTTCGAGCATCACCAGGCCGTTGGCGTACTCCACACGGGCGATCGCCGAGTGGGGGTTGAGCTTCAGGCCCTCCTTGAACATCTTCAGGCCGACGTCCTTGCTGGCGCCTTGTGTGCGCGCCAGCAGGTTGCCCACCTTGTCGATGACCTCGGCATGGAAGGTGCCCAGGGCGATGTGGGCGTCGGCATGCTTGGGCTGCAATTGGAGGGTGGTTTCCAGGGCGGTCTTGACCTTCACCCCCAGGCCCTGCGCCAGCGCCTTGGCCACGCTGATGCCCTGGCCGTAGCGGCCCAGGGCATAGGCCTGCCAGTACCAGCCCGCCGGGTTGTCAGGCTCGGCCGCCTGCTGGGCCTGCGCCCGTTCGGCCACTTCCATGAACAGGGCCAGGCGGGTCTTCTCGTTCTTCTCCAGATAGGTGGCGTAGATGGCCTGGGCCTTGTGGGCCACCGTGATGCCGGCACCACCGGCCTTCAGGCCGGCGTCGCGCGCCTTGTGGAACTCGCCGGCGTGGAAGAGCGCCCAGGCCTCCTGCACGGCCTTGTCTTTGGGCCAGGGTTCGGCATCGCCGGCGTGCAGCCGCGCCCAGTGCTTCTTCAGCGCCGTCAGGTCGTAGACGTAGGCGGCGTTGTCGTAGGGGAAGGCAGTCCATTGGGCCAT